>JBOGVC010000200.1:0-4175 GCA_050695275.1 Actinomycetota bacterium
GACCAGGATCTCGCCGCGATCGTGTCCGAGGAGGTCGGCAGCGGGAAGGAGGATCTTCTCGTCCTCGAGTCCCTGGCCTCGGGAGGTGGCACGCACCTGGCGCCGACGGCGACCGTGAGGCTCCGCCGCGGCGACGAGGTGATCGAGGAATCCGCGATGGGCGACGGGATGATCGACGCAGCCTGCGGCGCGATCCAGCGCGCGGCGGGCGTGGAGGCGAAGCTGATCACGTTCAACGTGTCGTCGGTCACGGGTGGTTCGGACGCCCTAGGAGATGTCGTCGTCCAGCTGGAGATCGACGGGCGGAGGGTCACGGGCCGCGGGGTCGCCACCGACGTGGTGGAGGCGAGCGCGAGGGCCTACCTCGCCGCGATCAACCGGGCGGCGCTGGTGGCCGAGGTGTCGGTGACCACCGGCGAGAACGAGCCCTCACCAGAGGTGACGCCGTGAGCGCTGTCGCGACCGAGGTCCGCCCGGCCCGACTCGGCGCCGGGACGCGGCCCTACCGGATCGGCGTGATCCGCGGGGACGGGACGAGCCCGGTGGTGGTCGCCGAGGCCCTCAAGGTGCTCGACGCCGTGCGCGGGGACGTCGCGGTCGAGCTCGTGGAGTTCGACCTCGGCGCGGACCGCTACCTCCGGACGGGCGAGACCCTGCCCGACGGGGACCTCGAGGCGATGCGCGGTCTCGACGCGATCCTGCTGGGCGCGGTGGGCGATCCGCGTGTCCCGCCCGGGGTCCTCGAGCGCGACCTCCTGCTCCGGATCCGCTTCGAGCTCGATCAGTACGTGAACCTGCGTCCCGTGATCCGGTTCCCCGGCGTTCAGACGCTCGTGCCGTCGCACGGCGAGGACGACGTCAACATGGTAGTGATCCGGGAGAACTCCGAGGGTCTGTACAGCGGCGTGGGTGGGTTCCATCGCAAGGGGACCCGACAGGAGGTGGCCGTGCAGTCCTCGGTGAACACGCGGCACGGGGTGGAGCGGATCGTGCGCTTCGCGTTCGACCACGCGATGCTCCCCGGCCGGCGGCGTCACGTCACGCTCGTCCACAAGACGAACGTCCTGACGTTCGCGGGCGACCTGTACCAGCGGGTCGTGAACGAGATCGCGCTCGAGTACCCCGACGTGACGACCGACTACGTCCACGTGGACGCCGCGTGCATCTACTTCCTCGATCAGCCCTCGCGCTTCGACGTGATCGTCACCGACAACATGTTCGGCGACATCATCACGGACCTCGGCGCGATGATCCAGGGCGGCATGGGGATCGCCGCGGGCGGGAACATCAACCCGAGCGGCGTGTCGATGTTCGAGCCGATCGGCGGCACGGCGCCGTCCGAGACCGGCAAGGGCACGATCAACCCGCTCGCCGCGATCGGCGCGACCGGCATGCTGCTCGCCCAGCTCGGCGAGGAACGAGCGGCGTCACGCGTCGACGCCGGTATCCGGTTCGCGTGCACCAAGCTCGCCTCGATGCGCGCGGGCGAGATGGGCTACTCGACCCGCGAGGTCGGCGATCTCGTGGTGGAGGCGGTGTCCTCGTGACCGGTCCTCGCGTCGAGCTCTACGACACGACGCTGCGTGACGGCGCGCAGGCGCCCGGCCTCTCCTATTCGGTGGAGGACCGCATGCGGATCCTCCACAAGCTCGATCAGCTCGGCCTGCCCTACATCGAGGGCGGCTGGCCGGGCGCGAACCCGCGCGACACGGAGTTCTTCCGCCTGGCCACGAAGGAGACGCTCGACCACGCGGAGCTCGTCGCGTTCGGGATGACCCGGCGGGCGGGCGAGCGGGCGGAGGACAGCACGATCCTGCGCGATCTGCTCGACGCCGGGACCGAGACGGTCACGTTCGTCGGCAAGAGCTGGGACGTCCACGTCGAGAAGGCGCTCCGGACGGACCTCGACGAGGGCGTGGCGATGGTCCGCGACACCGTCCGGCATCTGCGTGCCCAGGGCCGCCACGTCTTCTTCGACGCCGAGCACTTCTTCGACGGCTACCTCGGGAACGAGGACTTCGCGATCCGCGTGCTCGAGGCGGCGGCCGAGGAAGGCGCCGAGCGCCTGGTGCTGTGCGACACGAACGGCGGGACGCTCCCGTCTGACGTCGCGCGCATCGTGGGGGAGGTCCGCGCCCGCGTGGACGGCGTCCCGCTCGGGATCCACACGCACAACGACGCCGGGTGCGCGGTGGCGTCCGCCCTCGCCGGCGTCGAGGCCGGCGTCCTCCAGGTCCAGGGCGTCGTGAACGGCTACGGCGAGCGGACCGGCAACGCCGACATCGTGCCGATCGCCGCGAACCTCGTGCTGAAGATGGACGCCGACTGCCTCCCGCCCGGCGCGGTGGAGCGGCTGACGGAGGTGGCCCACTACGTCGCGGAGGTGGCGAACGTCGCGCCCGACTCGCGGCAGCCGTACGCGGGCCGCTTCGCGTTCACGCACAAAGCCGGCCTCCACGCGAGCGGCGTGGCCCGGTTCAGCGAGGCCTACGAGCACGTCTCCCCGGATGCCGTGGGCAACCGGCGCGGCGTGGTCGCGTCGGACCTCGGCGGTGCCGCCACGCTGAAGATGAAGGCGGCCGAGTTCGCGTTCGCGATCGAGGACGAGGCGGTACCGGTGGTCCTCGAGCAGCTGAAGGAGCGCGAGGCGCGCGGCTACACGTTCGAGCTCGCGGACGCCTCCCTCGAGCTGTTGATGCGGCGGGCGTCCGGGTGGACGCAGCCGTTCTTCGAGATCGACAGCTACCGCGTGCACGTGGAGGAGCGCGTGGGCGACGGCGAGGCGCCGCTCGCGGAGGCCACCGTGAAGGTCCGCACGAAGGGCTCACGCCACATCGAGTCGGCCGAGGGCCACGGGCCCGTCGGGGCGCTGGATGACGCGCTCCGCAAGGCGCTCACGAACGACTACCCGGAGCTCCGGCACATCGAGCTCGAGGACTACCGGGTGCGGGTGCTCGCCGAGACGCACGGGACGGGGGCGGTGGTCCGCGTGCTGATCGACTCATCGAACGGCGAGCGATCGTGGACCACGGTCGGCGTCAGCGAGAACATCATCGAGGCGTCGTGGGAGGCCCTCACGGACGCGTACCTGTTCGGAATGCTGCACCCCCGGGAGATCGCCGAACCGTAGCCCGACTGGGAACATGGCCCGATGGAGCTCAGGACGATCGGGGAGATCCCCGTGCCCCTGGCGGGGATCGGCTGCAACAACTTCGGGCGGCGGATCGACGAGGAGCGGACACGAGAGGTCGTCGACGCGGCTTTCGAGGCCGACGCCACGCTGTTCGACACCGCCGACCTTTACGGCGACGGGCATTCGGAGGAGTTCCTCGGACGAGCGATCGGCTCCCGGCGCGATCGAGCGGTGATCGTCTCCAAGTTCGGGATGCGCACACCGCCGGAGGGGATGACGGGCGGCGATCCCCGGTGGGTGGTGCGGGCGTGCGAGGACAGCCTCGGCCGCCTCGGGACCGACCGGATCGACGTCTATCTGCTGCACACGCCCGATGACGCGACGCCGATCGGCGACACGCTCGCGGCGATGTCACGGATGGTCGACGAAGGCAAGGTCCGCGAGATCGGCTGCTCCAACTTCTCCGCGAAGCAGCTCGACGAGGCGGAGGAGGCGGCGCGCGAGCTCGGGGTCCGCTCGTTCGTCACCGTGCAGAACGAGTACAGCCTGCTCGATCGCGAACCCAAGGACGAGGTCCTCCCCGCCTGCCGCCGGCTCGGGATCAGCTTCATGCCCTACTTCCCGCTCGCGTCGGGACTGCTGACCGGGAAGTACCGGCGGGGGGAGCCGCCCGCGCCGGGGACCCGGATGGCTCGCGGCGGCTGGGACGAGGACCTGACCGACGAGCGCTTCGACGTCGTCGAACGCGTGAGCCGGTTCGCCGAGGCGCACGGCCACACGATCCTCGAGCTCGCGCTGGCGTGGCTGGCCATCCAGCCGGAGATCGCCACGGTGATCGCCGGGGCGACGAGCGCCGAGCAGGTGCGACAGAACGCCGAGGCGATCGAGGCCTGGCGGCTCACCGACGACGAGCTCGCCGAGATCGACGAGCTGCTCAACTGATCGCATGCAGATCCGCAGCGCGACGCCGGAGGACGCGCGACCGGTCGCCGAGGTGCATGTGGCGTCGTGGCGGCATGCATACCGGGCCGTGCTTCCCGAC
>JBOGVC010000201.1:0-3427 GCA_050695275.1 Actinomycetota bacterium
ACGCGATCGACCGGCTGCACTCGACCGCGGAGAGCCACGACCGGGTCATGCTCGTCGAGGTGATGGGCCGGCACTCCGGCTGGATCGCGGTGTACGCGGGGATGGCCGGAGGCGCGGACGCGATCCTCATCCCCGAACACCCCTTCGACCTCGACAGGATCTGCGAGCACCTGCGGCACCGTCACGCCAGCCGCAGCTCGTTCTCGATCGTGGTGGTCGCCGAGGGTGCCGTGCCGGTGGAGGGGACGCTGGAGCTCCCGGAACCTCCACTCGACGAGAACGGCTTCCCGAGGCTCGGCGGCCTCGCGAACCATCTGGCGCCCGAGATCGAGAAGCGGACGGGGTTCCAGACGCGCGTCACGATCCTCGGCCACGTCCAGCGAGGAGGGACGCCGGTCTCGTTCGATCGGGTGCTCGCGACGCGTTTCGGGATCGCCGCCGCCGACCTCGCAGCAGCCGGTGGGTGGGGCAGGATGGTCGCGCGGAAGGCGCAGGACATCCGCGACGTTCCGATCGCCGAGGCGGTCTCGGAGCGCAACGTGGTCCCGTTGGAGCTGTATCGGGAAGCCGAGGTCTTCTTCGGGTAGGTCGGCGTGGGCCGGATGTAGGGTCGACGCATGCGCATCGGCATCCTCACGGGAGGTGGCGACGTCCCCGGACTGAACGCCTGCATCAAGGCCGCCACCAATCGCGCTGTCGGCGACGGGCACGAGATGATCGGGATCCGTCGCGGCTGGGCGGGGCTCCTGGAGCTCGACCCCGCGGACCCGTCCTCCATGTCGACTCACACGGTGGCGCTCGATCCCGACGTGGTCCGCACGATCGACCGCACCGGCGGCACGATCCTGCACACGTCGCGCACGAATCCGGCGAAGGTCCGCGCCACGGACGAGCCCGATTTCCTGAAGGCCGGTCGCGTCAACGACGAGGCCAGGGACCACACGTCGCACGTGATGAAGGTGCTCGACCACCTGGGGATCGACGCGATGATCCCGATCGGCGGCGACGACACGCTCTCGTTCGCGCTGCGGCTCCACGACGAGGGCGTGCCCGTGGTGGCCGTCCCGAAGACCATGGACAACGACGTCCACGGCACCGACTACTGCATCGGGTTCTCCACCGCGGTCACTCGCACCGTGATCTTCATCCACCAGCTCCGCACGAGCGCCGGGTCGCACGAGCGGCTCGCCGTCGTGGAGGTGTTCGGCCGGTACAGCGGCGAGACCTCACTGGTGTCCGCGTACCTCTCGGGGATGGACCGCGCGATCATCAGCGAGGTCCCCTTCGATGTGGAGAAGCTCGCCACGTTCTTGATGGACGACAAGCGGAAGAACCCATCGCGCTACGCGATGACCACGATCTCGGAGGGCGCGCACTTCGTCGGCGGCGAGATGGTGATGGGCGGGACCGCGGACGCGTACGGCCATCGCAAACTCGGCGGGATCGGCGCGCAGACCGGCGAGGCGCTGAAGGAGATCACGGGCGAGGGGATCATCTACCAGCAGATCGGCTACCTGATGCGCTCGGGGCAGCCGGACTCACTCGACCTGATGGTGGCGATCAACTACGCGGTGATGGCGGCGGATCTGTTGCTCGAGGGCACGCACGGGCGGCTCGTCGCGCTCCGGAACGGCAGCTACGTGAACGTCCCGCTCGAGGTCGTCCGCCAAGGCGTGAAGCGGGCCGACGTGGACGCGCTCTACGACGCCGACGAATACCGCCCGAAGATCCGCCACGTCGACGGCAAGCCGATGTTCTTGTACTGAGGTCGGTTTGTCCCGATCGATCCAAGCCCTGTTCCACTATGCGGAACTCGATTCCACGATGTGGAACAGGACACGCTGACGGAGGCCGACGGCGACTGAACACCGTCGGTAGACTTCGCGGGCCATGAGCTCCTTCCGGGTGGACCTCCGTTCCGACACCGTCACGAAGCCGTCCGAGGCGATGCGCCGGGCGATGGCCGAGGCCGAGGTGGGGGACGACTGGTACGACGACGACCCGACCGTGAACCTGCTCCAGGAACGATGCGCGGAGGCCCTCGGCAAGGAGGCGGGCGCGTTCGTCCCCACCGGCACGATGGCGAACCAGATCGGGCTTCGACTGCAGTTCAAGGGGCCCGGTCATCTCGTGGCGGCGGCGGCCGGCCTGCACGTCACGAGCGTCGAGGTGATGACGGCGGCGGCGCTGGCCGGCATCGCCTACCGGACCGTCGACACCGGCGCTCGTGGCTGGATCGACGCGGGGCAGGCCGCGCAACTCCTCGAGCCGGACGAGTTCTACGGCGTCGAGGTGATCGACCTCCTGTCCGTGGAGAACACGGTCGGGGGCGCAGGCGGCCGCGTGATGCCCCTCGAGGAGCTCCGTGCAGTGCGGAAGGTGGCGAACGACGCCGGGGTCCCGATCCACCTGGACGGCGCGCGGATCTTCAACGCTGCGACCGCTGCCGACGTGGACGCATCCGACATCGCCGCGGAGGTCGACACCGTGATGTTTTGCCTCTCGAAGGGCCTGGGCGCGCCGATCGGCTCCGTCCTGTGCGGTCCGGCCGACATGGCGCGGGAGGCCCGGCGCCTGAAGATCCTGTACGGCGGGGCATGGCGGCAGGCCGGGATCGTGGCTGCGGCGGGCCTGATCGCACTCGAGGAGGGGCCCAAGCGTCTTCACGAGGACCACGAGCGGGCTCGCCACCTGGCCGAAGGGGTCGCCGAGGCGCTCCCCGGCTCCGTCGACCTCGACCAGGTTGAAACGAACATGGTCTTCGTCGACACCGAAGCCGTGGGGATGCCGATGCTCGAGACGATCGAGCGCCTGGCCGCCCTCGGGGTTGGCGTGACCCATTCGGGCGGGAAGATCCGGATGGTCACGCACCTCGATGTCGACGACGCGGGCATCGAGGCCGCGGTCGTCGCGTGGCGCGGCCTCGCTGCCGAGCCGAGGAACGTGAGAGGAAGCTGATGCCGTTGTTCACGAAGAACTACCCGCCCGAGATCGCTGCTCGCATCCCGCCGGGGCAGCGGTTGGTGAAGAGCTGGCCGGTCCTGCACTACGGGCCGATCCCGACCTTCGACGGCACGAACTGGGACCTGGAGCTGTCCGGACTCGTGGAGAACCCGGTGACGCTCTCGTACCAGGAGCTTCGCGCCCTGCCGAACGTCGACGTGCCGGCCGACATGCACTGCGTGACGGGCTGGACGACGCTCGACAACTCCTGGCACGGCGTGTCGTTCCGAACGCTGCTCGAGTTGGCGAAGCCCGCCCCGGAGGCGAAGTGGGTGATCGCCCACTGCGAGTACGGCTACACGTCCAACCTCTCGCTCGAGGCGATGGACGACGACGACGTCCTGGTGGCATGGGCGAACGGGGGACAGGACCTCGAGCCCGAGCACGGGTGGCCCCTGCGCCTCGTCGTGCCGAAGCGGTACGC
>JBOGVC010000202.1:0-14151 GCA_050695275.1 Actinomycetota bacterium
ATGTGATGCAGTCGGCTGTCGTGGCGAAGCGTCACGGCTCCGGAGCCGTCGATCCGATCACGCCGGATCCGCGCGTGCTCAGGCGCTCTCAACCCTGAAGGCACCGATCGAGGACGTGCGCAGAAGGCTTCGGCCGGCGTGTGACGGCGCAGTGCGCGGTGCGGTCGCTCGTCGTTGTAGTAGGCGCGGAACCGATCCAGCTCGAGTTGGAGTCCGTGCAGGTCGCCGCTGCCCGGCTGCTTCGAGAGCCAGCGCTTGAGCGTCTGGTGGAAGCGCTCGACCTTCCCGCAGGTCTGCGGGTGATAGGGCCGCGAGTGCACGAGCCGGATCCCGAGCCGGTCGCATTCGATCTCGATCGCGCAGCGTCCACCGCCGCGCGGAGCAGCGGTGAACACGGCCCCGTTGTCGGTGAGCAGCGACGCCGGGAACCCGTGCCGACCTGCGGCTTCGTGGAAGGCGGCGACCACGTCAGCGGCCTTGAACGTTGGCCGAGCCACGGATGCGACCAGCAATCGGGAATGGTCATCGACCGCGTTCAAGATCTCCACGTCGGTGCCGTCGGTCAGGTGCCAGTGGGTCGTATCGGCCTGCCAGCGTTCGTTCGGCATCTCGGCCTCGAACCGGATGAAGGAGCTGCGTGGTCGTTTCTGGGGCTGCGGTGTAACGAACCCACGCCGAGACAGGACCCGCCAGATCGTCGAGACCGCCGGAGACCCACCATGGCGACGCTCCAGGTGGAACGCGATCGTGTGCGCGCCCGCGTCCAGCCCCGCATCCGACAGGTGCTTGCGGAGCTCTACGATCTCCTGCTCGAGGTCCTCGCTGGTGCGTTGCGGGGATCGACGTGGTCGCCTCGATCGCGCCTCGAGCCCGCGCTCGCCGTCGGTCTCGTAGCGCCGAACGAGCTGCTGGACCCACCGTCGCGACAGGCCGTAGTCGCGGGCGACCTCCGACTTCGAGCGGCCTTCCAGGGTGACCGCGGTGACCACGAGCCTCGCGAGCGACATCCATCCACCTCCTGATCCGAGGTGTGAACGATGTCGCGAGACACCTGTGCACTATGTCCTGGAACCAGACACTCCAGCGCCCACGAGTTCGCTCCGTAGGCGTCCTTCAGGGTCGGAGGATCACCTTGAACCGCTCGATGGCGTCGACGAGATCCTCGAATGCCCGCTGGCCATCGCTGAACGGCAGCCACGAAAACCATCCGTCGGTCTCGATCTTCCCCGCCTCGATCAGCGCGAGGGCGGCCGCGAACTCGTCGTCGGTCCACGCGAAGGAACCGGAGATCGAAACCTCCTTCCCGATCACACCGAAGTAGTCCACTTGACCGGACGGCGCACCGAGACCCATCACCTCGATTCGTCCGCCGGGCCGCACCGCACGGAGCGCGAGCGCCCACGTGGCTTCGACGCCGACGGCATCGATGACGACGTCGACCCCTCGCCCGCCGGTCGCCTCGAGCACGTCTGCTTCCGTGCGCTCGGGTCCTACCGGCGTTCCACCTTGCGCGCGAGCGAGTTCCATCCGCGTTGGGGCCCGATCCGTCACGAGTACCCGGATAGCCCCGCGTGCGGCCGCCATCGTCGTGACGAGGGAACCGATCGGACCGGCGCCGATCACGAGCACGTCCTCCTCGCCATGGATCGCCTTCGACGTCACGTGGATCGCGTTCGCGAGCGGCTCGATCAGCGTCGCGACGTCGTCGGCGATGTCGCTCGAGAGCGCGACGGTGGCGCGCGCCGGAACCGCGAACCGCTCCGCGAAACCGCCGGGGAGGTCCCTGCCGACCAGCCGCCCGTTGACGCAGAGGTTCGTGCGGCCGGCCCGGCAGGCATCGCAGGCGCCGCACCAGAGGATCGGCCGGAGCACGACGCGTTCACCCACCCGCGCCGAGTCGACCCCCTCGCCCACCTCCCGGATCGTGCCGACGGTCTCGTGTCCCATGATCAACGGTGGGACCCGCCGGGTGCTCGCCTCGCGGAAGGCGTGCAGATCCGAGCCGCACACCGCCGATGCCGTCGTGCCGATCACGACCTCGCCCGGTTCCGGCCGAGGCTCCGGAACCTCTTGGAGCTCCATCCACCTCGGCCCGAGGTACACCAGCGCCTTCACTGGCGCATCGGGTGCAGGAGGAACGGGACGTCCCGCGTCGGAACCACGACGTGCGGCCCCGGATGATCTCGCGAGACGCTCTCGACGAGCCATTCGGGGTACCCGCGGTTCCGGGCGAACAGGTCGTAATGCATCGGGACGAGCAGCTCGGCGCCGATCGCCTCCGCGAGCCATGCGGCCTCCCGTTCCGAGAGGTTGCCCACGATGCCGCGGTCCTCGCGCTCCGCGTCCCGCCCGTTGATCGGCAGCAGCGCGACGTCGATCTCGAGCTCCCGGAGCCTC
Source organism: Actinomycetota bacterium (assembly GCA_050695275.1). Lineage (GTDB taxonomy): Bacteria > Actinomycetota > UBA4738 > UBA4738 > HRBIN12 > JAJNBA01. The sequence goes on from JBOGVC010000202.1 coordinate 2,398, forward strand.
TCCTCCATGCCGGGGTAGTGGATCGTGTCGCCCGCGTGGTACACGCGGACGTCTCCAGCGTCGACGACGTAGCCGAGGAACCTGATCAGCCCCCCGGAGAGCTCTTCCCCGAACCCGTAGGCGTCCTCCATGGTCACGCCGTGCATCGCGGGAACCGCGCGGATGTGCAAGCCGGCCAGCTCGATCGGGTCACCGGGCTGGATCCCGACGACTCGGTCGGGTGCCACGCCCGACTCGCTGACCATGTCGACGATGGGTGTGGGAACGACGAACACCGCGCCGGGCGACACCGCTGCGATCGCGGGGGCGCTCTCCGGGTCGAAGTGGTCGACGTGCTCGTGGGTGCACAGGACGACGTCGACGCCGGTGGTGTCACTCGCCGACAGCGCGCTCTCGTAAAGACGCCCGTCGTGGGGAGCGAGGAACGGATCGATCAGAGCGGTCGCGCCCGGTGTCCGCACGACGAACCCCGCCTGCCCCAGCCAGGACATGGCCACGCCGCCCGCAGGGACCGGCACGTCCCGGAGCCGCTCGATCGGAGATGCCTGGATGCTCACGTCTTCCCTCCCTCAGCTCGCGAGCTGCCCTCCGTCGACGACGAGCAGCGCCCCTGTGATGTACGAGGCGTCATCGGATGCAAGGAACGCGTACGCCGCAGCGACCTCCTCGGGCGTCCCGGACCTCCCCAGGGGCACCCGTTCGCGGAGGAATCGCTGCGTGTAGCTCGGATCCTCGGCTTCCCCCTGGAGCGGGGTCGCGATCTTGCCGGGGCACAGCGCGTTCACGCGGATGCCGTGCGGTGCCAGCTCGATCGCCATCGTCCGGGTGAGCATCGCGACCCCACCCTTTGAGGCGTCGTAGTGCGCGTAGCCCGCCTCGCCCTCCAGTGCGTTCGTCGACGCCATGTTGACGATCGCACCCCCGCGCTCCCGTTCGACCATCGCTCGGGCGACGCGCTGGGCGACGAGGAACTGCCCGCGGAGGTTCACGCCGATCACCTCGTCCCATCGTGCGATCTCGAGCTCCAGGAAAGGTCGCATCGAGGCGATTCCCGCGTTGTTGATCAGGATGTCGATGCCCCCCAGGGCCTCGTGCGCGTCGCCGGAGAGACGTTCGACGTCGGCCTCCACCGCGACGTCGTAGGCACCGCCATCGATCGAGCCGAGCGCTCGCAGGTGCTCGATGGCCGACCGGGTCTCGTCTTGATGGAGGCCCGACAGGAAGACCCTCGCGTCCTCCTCCAGGAACCGCTGGGCGGCGGCGAGGCCGATGCCCCGGCTGCCCCCGGAGACGAGGACCCCGCGACCCTCGAGTCCGCGCATCATGGGCTCCGATCGATCGCTCGGGGGCCGGGGACGGGGGAGATCACCGCGGCAGGTAGAGCACGGCGTCGATCTCGACCAGGATGTCCCGCAGCTCCGCCCCGGTCGTGGTGCGGGCGGGGCGCGGCTCCGTTCCGAAGATCCGCTCGTAGGTCGCGTTGAACGCTGGGAAGTCCTCGATCGAGGCTAGGAAGGCCGAGACCTTCACGACGTCGTCGAGGGATCCGCCGGCGGCGACCGCGATCGCCTCCAGGTTCCGAAGGGTCGCTACGGTCTGTTGCTCGACGGTGGTGCCGACCACCTCGAGGGTTCCGGGCTCGAGCGGGCCCTGTCCCGAGATGAAGACGAAGTCCCCGGCCCGGATCGCCTGTGAGTAGGCGCCAGTGCCGGTCGGCGCCCGATCGGTCCGGATCTGCTTCCGCTCGCCCACGACGCCGAACGCTAGCATCGCAGGCGGCCCGGTCGCGTCCCCGCGCCCCCCGGCCGGTGAGGGATCGAACCCGGAAGGAGCGCCGATGGGAGCCGATGGCCCGACGATCGTGATCAGCGGCGCGGGTGGCTGGGTGTTCCCGCTCGAGCTCGCGAGGGACATCTTGTCGTTCCCCGCGCTGACCGGATCGAGGCTCGTGCTCTTCGACATCGACCGAAAGGCCGCCGAGCGTACCCAGGGGTTCGTCCGCCGGATGGTCGACGACGCCGGGCTCGAAGCCCGCGTCGAGGTCGCATCGGACCTGCGCTCGGCGCTGCGCGGCGCCGACGTCGTGATCACGGTGTTCCAGGTCGGCGGGGTCGACGCGTACGCGCACGACGTGCTGCTCCCGCGGGAGTACGGGATCGACCAGACGGTTGGCGACACGCTGGGGCCGGGCGGGATCTTCCGCGGCCTCCGGACGGTCGAGGCGCTGCGGGAGGTCGCCGAAGCGATGCTCGAGGTCTGCCCCGGCGCCTGGCTCCTCAACTACGCGAACCCCATGTCGATCAACTGCTGGGCGACCGACCGGCTCGGGATCCGGATCGTCGGCCTGTGCCACAGTGTTCAGGGGACGTCGGAGGTGCTCGCGCGGGAGCTCGGGGTGCCCGACGAGGAGGTGACCTTCGACTGCGCGGGCGTAAACCACACGGCGTGGTTCACAACGTTCCGGCGTGGGGACGAGGACCTGATCCCGCGGATCCGCGAGGTGATCCGAGCCCGGCACGTCGACCGATCGATCCCGCTCCTGCCCCGTTCCGACGATCCCTACGAGAGCATCGAACGGGTGCGCGCGGAGCTCATGATGCTGACGGGCTACTTCCACACGGAATCGAGCCATCACGCGAGCGAATACTGGGCGTGGTTCCGGAAGACGCCCGAGCTCACCGAGGCGTACCTCGACCGCCGGTGGGATTACCTCGAGATCTGCAGGAATGCCAACGCGTCGTACACGAACGAGGACGTGGTGGCGGAGGCACGCCGCTCCGGCCCGACGCACGGCGGAGAGTACGCCGCGCCGATCGTCGACAGCCTCGTGACCGGCACGCCGCGCGTCGTTTACGGCAACGTGCGGAACGGATCGTCGATCGAGAACCTCCCATCCGACGCGTGCGTCGAGGTCGCCTGCGTCGCCGACCGCAACGGCGTGCGCCCCCTCCACTACGGCCAGCTGCCGGCCGCGTGCGCCGCGCTCAACCGGGTCCAGATCACCGTGCAGCGCCTGGTGGTGGAGGCGGCGTCGGAGGGTGACCGCGACCTCGTGCACGCCGCCGTGGCGCTCGATCCGCTCACGAGCGCCGTGCTGTCGTTGCCGGAGGTCCACGAGATGACCGACCGGATGCTCGAAGCCGAGGCGCGATGGCTGCCCCGGTTCGCGACGCGGTGAGCGGCCACGCCGTGGCCGACGGGGGAGACCTCCGCCTGCGCGACTGGCGCCCCGAGTCCAAGCTCGTCGTGCAGGGGCATCCGGTCGAACGGGCACGGTTCCCGGTGATCGACGCTCACAACCATCTCGGCCGCTGGCTCTCATCGTGGGTGGGGGACGAGCCGGACGCGTGGACCGTCCCCGACGTGGCCGATCTGCTCGAGCTGATGACGGCCTGCAACCTCCGGGCGATCGTGAACCTCGACGGTCGGTGGAGCGACGAGCTCGAGGCGAACCTGGACCGGTACGACCGCGCGCATCCGGGCCGGTTCGCCACCTTCTGCCAGCTGGACTGGACGGGCGCGGTGTCGTCCGGGGATGTGGGCGGGACAGCAGCCGCCTCCCTCCGCGAGAGCGTCCTCGCGGGCGCGAAGGGCGTGAAGGTCTGGAAGGACCTCGGGCTCCACGTTCGCGACGGGAACGGGGACCTGATCCTGCCGGATGACCCCCGCCTCGGCCCTGTCTGGGAGACCGGCTCGGAACTGGGGATCCCGGTCTTCATCCACACGGCCGATCCGGTCGCGTTCTTCGATCCGGTCGACGAGCGGAACGAGCGGTACGAACAGCTGCGCGCCCATCCGGAATGGTCCTTCGCGGACCCCTCCTTCCCTCGATTCGAGCGGCTGATGGAGGCCGTGGAGGGTCTCGTCGCCGCCCATCCCGACACGACGTTCGTCGGGCTGCACGTCGGTGGCTACCCGGAGAACCTGGGGTGGGTGGGGCGGATGCTCGATGCGTACGCCAACTTCCACGTCGACATCGCCGCGCGCGTCGCGGAGCTGGGCCGCCAGCCGCGGGCCGCCCGGGAGCTGATCCTCCGGCATCCCGACCGCGTCCTGTTCGGGATCGACGAGTTCCCGCCGGAACGCCAGAACTACGCGATCTACTTCCGGTTCCTCGAGACGGCCGACGAGCACTTCCCACACTCCTCGGAGGAGGTCCCGCTGATGGGTCGATGGGCGATCAGCGGGATCGACCTCCCCGACGACCTCCTCCGGCAGGTGTACGCCGAGAACGCGCTCCGGTTGGTCCCCGGCCTCGCGTCCTGACCGGGCGTCCTCAGGGTCCGTCGAGCGCCCGGCCGTCGTCGGGATCGAACGCATGAAGTGCGGAGGTGTCGACGACGAGCGGCTCCGTCGCTCCGAGGCGGACCTGCACCTTCGGGTCGATCTTGGCGACGAACATCGACGCGCTGCGTTGAACGGTGGTCTCGTCGACGTCCTCGGTCTCCTCGGTGTCCCGCACCAGATCCCGGGTGTCGTCGGTGACCACGTGCGGCGCGTCGATCGAGAAGTGCACGAGCGCCTCCGAGCCGAGCGCCTCGCGGAGGTTGATCCTGGCGAGGATCCGGCGCCCTTCGACGTCGCCCGAGGCCGCATGCTCGTGCTCGATGGTCTCCGGCCGGATCCCGAGCACGACCGTCCGGCCCGCGTACCGGGTCACCGCCGGGTACCGATCCAGGAACGCTCGCGGGAGCTCCAGGGTCGACGACCCGAACCGCGCGAGCAGTCTGGCGTCGTCTCGCTCGACGGTCGCCTCGACCATGTTCATCGCCGGCGACCCGATGAAGCCGGCGACGAAGAGGTTCGCCGGGCGGTCGTAGAGCGTTTCCGGGTCGTCGACCTGCTGGAGCAGGCCTCGGCGCATCACGGCGACGCGATCGCCCATCGTCATCGCCTCGACCTGGTCAAGGGTGACGAAGATCGTCGTGACGGCGAGCTCGGTCTGGATCCGCCGGATCTCGGCCCGCATCTGAACGCGCAGCTTCGCATCGAGGTTCGAGAGCGGCTCGTCCATCAGGAAGGCGCTCGGCTCCCGGACGATCGCGCGTCCCATGGCGACCCGCTGGCGCTGGCCACCGGAGAGGGCCTTCGGCCGGCGCTCGAGGAGCTCGTCGATCCCGAGGATCCGAGCGGCGTCACGCACGCGCCGATCGATCTCGGGCTTGCGCATCCTGCGGATCTTCAGCGCGAAGGCCATGTTCTCGTGGACCGTCATGTGCGGGTAGAGCGCGTAATCCTGGAACACCATCGCCACGTTGCGGTCCTTCGGGGGGAGGTCGTTCACGACCCGGTCGCCGATCGTGATCTCGCCGCGCGAGACGCCTTCCAGCCCTGCGACCATCTTCAGGCCCGTGCTCTTCCCGCATCCCGAGGGGCCGACCAGAACCATGAACTCGCCGTCGTGGATCTCCAGGTCGAGATCGGAGACGGCCTCGGTCCCGTCCGGATACGTCTTCGCGACTCGCGTGAACGTGATGGGCGCCATCGTCGCTCCTCGCTCCTATCTCCCACCCGTGAGCGTCAGGCCCCGGACGATCCACTTCTGCGACATCGCGAACACGATCAGCACGGGGATCACGATGAGGACCGACGCGGCCATCACCAGGTTCTCCTGCGAGGAGTGCTGATCCGAGTACCAGGTGAGGATGATCGGGAGCGTCCGCTTGTCCTGCTCGGTGAGCACGATCAGGGGCCACAGGTACGCGTTCCAGTGGAACATGAACGTGAGCATGCCGAGCGTCGCCAGCGGCGCGCGGAGCTGGGGGAGCACGATCGACCGATAGATCCGCCACTCGGAAGCGCCGTCGACGCGCGCCGACCAGATCTCGTCGCTGGGGATCGACACGATGAACTGCCGCATCAGGAACACCGCGAAGGCATCGATGAAGGATGGGATGATCAGCCCCCAGAGGTTGTTCAACAGACCGAGCTGCAGCAGGATCAGGTATCCGGGCAGCATCGTCACCTGGGCCGGGACCATCATCGTCGCGAGGATGAACCAGAACATCGGTGTCCTCCATCGGAACGTGAACTTGGCGAACACGTAGCCGAGGATCGACGCGGTGAAGAGGGTCGCGATCACGTTCATGATCGCGACGAATGCCGAGTTCCGATAGAACAGCGCCAGCGGGAGCTCCGGGTCCTCGAGGATCGTGCGGTAGTTGTCGAGGTTCCCCTCGGCCGGCCAGAACGTCGGTGGGATCTGCCGGATCTCGGCTGCGGTCTTGAACGAGGAGACGACCATCCAGGCGAAGGGCAGGACCGCGACCACGCCGAAGATCGTGAGCACCACGTAGAGGGACGCCCGGCCCGTGCGGTAGCGGATCTGTCCGTTCCGGCGCGTCCGGCGGACGTCGTCGGGTGCGGTAGGGACGGGGGAGGGGCGCTCGGTGATCGTCGCCATCTCAGTACTCCCACCGCGTGCGCAACAACCGTGTCTGCACCAGGGAGATGGCGAAGACGATGAAGAAGAGCACGACCGACATCGCTGCCGCCCAGCCCATCTGCTGGTAGCGGAATGCGTTCCGGTAGATGTTCACCGAGAGCGAGAGCGTCTGGTCGTCGGGTCCGCCTCGGGTCATGACCTGGAAGAGCTCGAACACCTGGAACGCCGAGATCATCGTGAGGATCGACGCGAGGAGGATCGTCGGCTTCAGCAACGGCAAGGTGATGTGCCGGAAGATCTGCCAGGCGCTGGCCCCGTCCACCCGGGCCGCATCGGTGACCGAGCCCGGGATCGCCTGAAGCGCGGCGATGAAGATCACGAGGTTGTACCCGATGTCCTGCCAGAGGTACGCGACGATCACCGCCAGGAGGGCGGCGGGCATCCCGAAGTAGACGAGGCTCGGATCCGAGATCCAGGCGATCACCGTGACATGACCCGTCAGCTTGGAGATCAGGCCGTTCAGGAGGCCGTTCTGTGGATGCAGCAGGAACCCCCAGATGATCGCGACCCCGACGGATGATGCCAGCACGGGCAGGAAGAAGATCGTCCGGAACACCGGACGAGCTCGCCGATGGACGGACTCGATCATCGCCGCCAGCGGCAGCGTGATGAACAGGTTCAGCGGAACGACGAGGAACGCGAACAGGAGGGTCACCTTCAGCGCGATGTGGAACTGCCGGACGTTCAACGTGGCGTCCGGCGAGAAGTCGAACATCGCCCGATAGTTCTCGAGACCGACGAACGGGTTGTCCGCGCCGAGGCCGAGGAAGGGGGTTCCGGTCCGCCGCGGGCTGAAGTCGAAGAACGACAGCGCGAACACCCACACGATCGGAAGCACCATGAAGATCGCCATGAAGGCGAGGGCCGGCAGGGTCACGGCCGTGACGAAGCGCTTCTGGGCACCGTCGCGCCCGCCGAAGAAGCGCCGGCGGACGCTCGCTACGCTCGCCATGTCCTCTCCGCGATCACGTCGGCCCTCCGGCGCACGGGCTCCCCGCGCACCGGTCAGCCGAACGTCTCGTTGGCCTCGGTCTCCATCGCCTGCAGGGCGGCGGGGATCGTCTCGTCTCCGCGCAGCGCGGCCAGGCCGTGGCTGTAGATGATGTCGTAGTAGAGCTTGTCCCGATCCGGCAGCTGTCCGACGAACTGCGCGTTCGGGAGCACCTCGAACCACGTGTCGAAATGCGGGAACGCAGCGATCAGCTCCTCTCTGGCCGTCCCTTCCGCGTTCTCGATCAGCGCTGGGAGCGTGCCGGACTTTAGGTTCCACTGGGCCGCCTGCTCCTGGTCGAGCGTGGCGAACCGGGCAAAGTCCCACGCCACGTCGGCGTTCGGGCTGCTGTTCGACACGGTGAGGCCCCATCCAGAGTCCGCCACGAACGCCTCGGAGCTCTCGAGCGATGGGAGCTTCGCGTAGACGGTGTTCGCCGCGATCTGGGGGTAGTCCTCCGCATAGTCCGCCACGGCCCACGGCCCGACGAGGCCCATCGCGCAGAGCTCCGTGAAATAACAGTCGCCGACCCAGTTCGATTCGTCGTTGAAGAGCACCGGGTCGAGCGCCTGCGCGTCGACGACCTCCTTGAGCTGCGCCAGCGCGGCCTCTCCCTCGGGCGTGGCCAAGGTGAACGCCGTCCCGTCCTCGTTCAGGTAGTTCCCGCCTCCCTGGAGGATCAGCGACAGGAACGAGTGGGCGAGGCCGTCTCCGGCGGTGAAGTGGTACCCGGCCCGGGTGATCACGCCGTCCTGGATCACGGTCAACTTCGCCGCATCGGGGATCAGCTCGTCCCACGTTGCCCATCCGTCGGTGCTCGTGCCGGCCGCGTTCGCCATCGTGGTGTTCACGAGCGTCGCGCCGTACTCGACGTTCGATTCCTGCGGCAGGCCGTAGAGCGTGTCGTCGCAGACGTAGCCCCCGAGCGGCCCGGGATAGAAGCGCTCCTGCGCGTCGGCAAGTGTCACGACCTCGCTCGGCACCGGCTGCAGGAAGTCGCCGTACGTACACGTCCACGTCCCGAACATGTGGAGGAGGTCGGCCTCGTTCCCAGCCGGCAGGGCGGTCTGGAGCGTTTGGATGTAGTCGTCGTAGGCGAACGTCTCGAGCTCGATCGTCACGTTCGGATGCTCGGCTTCGTACGCGGCCGCGGAGTCGCGCAGGGCCTTGTTGAACGACTTGCTGCGGTGCGCCCACATGGTGAGCGTCACCGGGCCGCCGCCGCCGCTCCCCGTCGGTGTGTCTTCTTCCTGGCCCTCACCGAACGTGCACGCGGTCGTCAGCGCGATGAGCGCGCACGCGCCGACGAACCACCGCATCCACTTCGAACGCCGGATGTTCACCCAACTCCTCCCCTCGCGTGGACTCCCGGCGAACTGTAGGACGGAACCCGAAACCGGGCAATGCAGTGCAGTTGCCTTCGGGCGAAGGTCGCGAAGTCGCTCCGGTCAGCGACGGATGCCCTCCGGCATCAGCTCGCCGTGGGCGTCGATCAGTTCATCGCAGAGCTCCACGATCCGTGCGGTCGGCAGGGTCGCCGCCGTGTTCGGATCGAGCAATGCCGCTTGGTAGACGAGATCTCGACGTTGCTCCAGGGCGGCGAGCATGGTCAGCTCGACGACGTTCAGGAAGGTGCGGTTCAGTGCGAGGCACTGCGGCGGGATCCGGCCGACCCCATCCGGGTGCACGCCCTTCCCGTCGACGAGCGCCGGGACCTCGACGCAGGCGTCGTCGGGGAGCCCCTCGATCAGCCCGCCGTTGCGTACGTTGGCCGAGATCCGGTAGGGAACGTCGGTCTCCATCGCCCGGATGACCTCGGACGCAAGCTCCGAGGTCGGTTCGACCTCTAGCTCCTCGCCCCGGTCGATCCGGGCCTTCGTGTCGGCCCACTCGACCAGGTTCTCTTCGCTCCTGCGAACGTACTCGTCGATCTGGGCCCGAAAGCGCTCGATCTCGCCGTCCAGGTGGAGGAACCACGGCACGTACTCGACCGAGTGCTCGCTCGACTCGGTCGGGAAGAAGCCGAACCGTTCGAAGATCTCGACCCGCACCCGCCGCCCGAGGCCCTCGGCATCGCCGTCGATGATCTCTCGGAGCCTCGGATAGAGATCCTCGCCGGTCGAACGTTGCCGGAACACGTAGACGAAACACTGGTGGTTGAACCCGGCCGTGAGGAACTCCACGTCGTCCTCCGGCACGCCGACCGTCTCGGCGAGGAACCGATGCGTGTCCCGGACCGAGTGACAGACGCCGACTACGTTCGTGAATGGGGTCCCCGCGTAGACGGCCCACGGCACCATGGCCATCGGGTTCGTGTAGTTCAGGAGCAACGAATCCGGTGCGACCTCGTGAAGGTCGTTCCCGATCCCCAGCATGACCGGGATCGTCCGGAGCCCGCGGAAGATCCCCCCGATCCCGATCGTGTCGCCGATCGTCTGCCGCAGGCCGTACCGCGCCGGGATCCGGAAGTCGCGGAGCGTCGCGTCGTACCCCCCCACCTGGATCTCGTTGATCACGTACGTCGCGCCCTCGAACGCGGCTCGGCGGTCGGCGTGCGTCTCCAACCGGTAGCCCGCGTTCCCGCTCCTGACGATCGACGAGGCCGCCCGTTCCGCGTACGCCAGGCGTTCGGGATCGATGTCGTGCAGGACGATCGCGACCGAACCGTGGAGCTCTTCGTAGGAGGCCAGGTCGGCGACGATGTTGCGTGTGAACTCGACGCTTCCGGCACCGACGACGACCACGCGGATCACGGGCGGAGTGTAGTGGCGACGTCGCTCGGCGAGGACGGACCGGAGCGGGTGGCGGTGGATGGTAGCGTTCGCCCGCCTCGGCACGCTCATGGACGACACGCGTTCCTTCCTCGGCTCGATCGGTCTCCCCAAGGGTGATCTGCACGATCTGCCCGACTCGGCGAAGCGGTTCCCCGACGGTGCGTCGTTCCGGATCGAGATCCCGAGCACGGAGGGACCGGGGGCGCTGGAGGCGGTGCTCGACGAAGCCGCTCGTCGGCACGTCACGATCCATCGCGTGAGCCAGGGGAGCGGCGGCTTCCTCCTGACCGACCACGAGCTCGACGAGATGGTTCGGATCGCGAACGACGCGCAGGTCGAGGTGAGCCTCTTCGCCCGGCCGACGGCGTCGTGGGGGACATCGGCGAGCGCCCGGGCCGAGATCGGGTCGGCGGTGGGGGCGGCGGTCCACGGAGAGGAGGGGCTCGTCCACGCGCTGGATGACATCCGTCGCTCGGCCGATCACGGCATCCGGAGCGTCTTGATCAGCGATGTCGGACTTCTCGCGGTGTTCCGACAGATGCGCCACCGAGGGGTCCTCCCGGAGGACATGCAGGCCAAGATGTCGGTGATGCTGCCAATCGCGAACCCGGCGACGGCCATGGTGCTGGTCGATCTGGGAGCGAACACGCTCAACCTCGTCACCGATCTCTCGCTCGCCGAGGTGGCGGCGATCCGCGCCGTCGTCGACGTGCCGATCGACTTCTACATCGAGGCTCCCGACGAGACCGGCGGGTTCGTTCGCCTGTACGAGCTCCCGGACCTCATCCGCGTCGCCGCGCCCGTCTACGTGAAGCTCGGCCTTCGGAACGCGCCGAACCTCTACCCTTCCGGCACGCACCTCGAAGCGATGGCCATCGCCCTCAGCCGCGAGCGCGTTCGTCGCGCGCAGCTCGCGCTCGAACTCCTCGACCGAGCCGGCTCCGAGGCGGAGGCGTCGAAGCCCGGCGCCGCCGACCTCGCGATCCCCGTGCCGCGAGCGCGGTAGGCGGCATGGTGAGCGTCGAGAGCGCGCGGGTGATCGCGGTCGTCCGCTATCGGCAGGCCACCGACCTCGGTCGGGCCGTCGACGTGCTGAGCGCCGGCGGCATCCTCGTGGAGATCACGCTCGACACGCCCGGAGCGCTCCAGGCGATCAGCGCCGCGACCGGCAGGGGTCTGACGGTGGGCGCCGGCACCGTGATCGATGCGGACGGCGTCCGCGCGAGCGCCGACGCGGGTGCGACCTTCGTGGTCTCTCCCGGGTTGGTCGACCACGTCGTCGAGACGGCCCTCGCCGTCGGGGTCGACCCCGTCCCGGGCATCGCGACGGCGACCGAGCTGCTGCGCGGCCAGGCGCTCGGGGCCCGGATCTTCAAGGTGTTCCCCGCCATGTCCCTCGGCGGCCCGGCGTTCATCAATGCCCTCCGATCGCCGTTCCCGGACGTGCGCCTCGTTGCCGTCGGCGGGGTCGAGATCGCCGACATCGGCGCGTACCTGGATGCCGGCGCGACCGCCGTCGCGCTCGGCCGCGGACTCGTCGGCGC
>JBOGVC010000203.1:0-24361 GCA_050695275.1 Actinomycetota bacterium
GCGTTCATGCCCGGCCGGGTCCTGATGCAGGACTTCACGGGGGTCCCGGCCGTGGTCGATCTGGCCGCGATGCGAGGAGCCGTCGCCCGAGCGGGCGGGGACCCCGCCGCGGTCAACCCGCTCGTCCCGGTCGACCTGATCATCGATCACTCGGTCCAGGTGGACCTCTTCCGCTCCCCGGACGCGTACGAGGCCAACATCGGATGGGAGTACCGGCGCAACGGTGAGCGCTACGCGCTGCTCCGATGGGCCCAGCAGGCCTTCGACGGACTCCGCGTCGTCCCGCCCGGCGCCGGCATCTGCCACCAGGTGAACCTGGAGCATCTCGGCCAGGTCGTGAGCGTCCGGGACGGCGTGGCCTTCCCCGACACGCTGATGGGCACGGACTCCCACACCACGATGGTCAACGGGCTCGGGGTCCTGGGATGGGGCGTCGGCGGGATCGAAGCCGAGGCGGCGATGCTCGGTCAGCCCACGTTCCTCCCACAGCCGGACGTGGTCGGCGTGCAGGTGACGGGCGAGCTCCCCGCGGGCACGACCGCGACCGACCTCGTCCTGACGCTGACCCAGATGCTCCGCGCCCACGGCGTGGTGGGCCGGTTCGTCGAGTTCTACGGGGTCGGCCTCTCCTCCCTCGCCATCGCCGACCGAGCGACGTTGTCGAACATGTGTCCCGAGTACGGGGCCACGTCCGCCTACTTCCCGGTCGACGACCGGACGCTCGAGTACCTCCGGTTCACGGGGCGAGGAGCGCTGATCGATCGCGTCGAGCGCTACACGAAGGCGCAGGGGCTGTTCCGGACCGATGCCGATGAGCCGCCGACCTTCACGGAGACGTTGGATCTCGATCTGTCGGCCGTCGAGCCCTCGATGGCGGGTCCTCGCCGGCCCCAGGATCGCGTCGCCCTCCCCGGCGTCTGGGACTCGTTCGTCGACGCCTTCCAACGGCATCTCGAGCCCGAACCGAAGCCCACGGAGCTCGGTCGATTCGTCGCCGAGGGAGGGACCCCCGCCGAGAACGGGGAGCAGCGAGGATGGACCGAGGACGTCACCCCGAACGGCGACGACGTCCGGCACGGTTCCGTCGTGATCGCCGCGATCACGTCGTGCACGAACACGTCCAACCCTTCGGTCATGGTCGGCGCCGGATTGCTCGCGAAGCGCGCGATCGAGGCCGGGCTCGCGTCGAAGCCGTGGGTGAAGACGTCGCTCGCGCCCGGATCGCGGGTCGTGACCGATTATCTGGACCGTGCGGGTCTGACCCCGTACCTCGAGAAGCTCGGCTTCGATCTCGTGGGGTTCGGCTGCACGACGTGCATCGGCAACTCCGGGCCGCTCCCCGACGACGTCGCCGCGCGGATCGACGAGAGGAACCTGAACGTCGTCGCGGTCCTGTCCGGGAACCGGAACTTCGAAGGGCGGATCCATCCGCAGGTCCGCGCGAGTTACCTGGCGTCGCCGCCGCTGGTCGTGGCCTACGCCCTGGCCGGCCGGATCGACTTCGATCCGACGACGGAGCCCCTCGGCGAGGGAGTCGATGGTCCGGTCTACCTCCGGGACCTCTGGCCGAGCCCGGCGGACGTGGCGGACGTGATCGCCGAGGCGGTCTCCGAGGACCAGTTCGTCCAGCAGTACGCCAGGATCTGGGACGGCGACGAGCGGTGGGCTGCGCTGCCGTCGCCGACCGGGCCGGCGTACGACTGGGATCCCGACTCGACGTACGTGCGCGAGCCGCCGTTCTTCCAGACGGCGTCCGCGGATCCGGTGGATGTCCGGGAGGTCGAAGGCTCGCGCATCGAGGGCGCCCGGATCCTCGTCGCCGTCGGCGACTCCATCACGACCGACCACATCTCGCCCGCGGGCGCGATCCGTCCCGACTCGCCCGCCGGCCGGTACCTCCTCGAGCACGGGGTGCAGCAACGGGACTTCAACTCCTACGGGGCGAGGCGCGGCAACCACGAGGTGATGATGCGGGGGACGTTCGCGAACGTGCGCCTGCGCAACGCGCTCGCGCCGGAGACCGAGGGACCATGGACGACGCACCTGCCGAGCGGTGACGTCACCAGCGTCTACGAGGCCGCGGTCCGCTACGCGGAGGAGGGGACGTCGCTGGGCGTCCTCGCGGGGAAGGAGTACGGGAGCGGGTCGTCCCGCGACTGGGCGGCGAAGGGACCGGCGCTCCTCGGCGTGCGGTTCGTCCTGGCGGAGTCCTTCGAACGGATCCACCGACAGAACCTCGTCGGGATGGGCATCCTCCCACTCCAGTACACGCACGGGGAGTCGGCCGCGACCCACGGTCTCTCCGGTCGGGAGACCTATTCGATCCTGGGGCTGGAGATCGGGATCGCTCCCGGCCAGGAGGCGACGATGGAGGTCGCCCGCGAGGATGGGTCGTCCGATCGGTTCCCGGTGACGGTCCGGATCGACCAGGCGGCGGAGGTGGCGATCTTCGGTCATGGCGGCATCCTGCCGATGGTCCTGCGCGAGGCGCTCGGGTCCGGCTAGCGTCGGCGACGCGTGCGACCGCTCGCCCGGGGAGGCGACCTACTGGGCGGTGCCCAGCTCCGCCGTGTACACCGGGTCGGTCGTCGGCGCGTCGGGGCAGTCCTCGGATTCCACGGTGACGGCCAGCAGGTCCGCGGAGGAGGGATCGGCGTCCAGGAACGCCGCGACGGCACCGCCCTCCGGAGCGAGGCATGCCCCGCGGACGGGCTCGCCGTCCTCGATCATCCAGACCTCGTACACGTTCCCCGGTCCCGGGTCGGGCAGGCCGGTCGCCCACACGAGCGCGCCGGACTCACCGGGCGTGAAGGACATCGCCAGCTCGCCGGGAGTCGCGCCCTCGAACGCCACGGTCGTTGATCCGGGGATGCCCGAGCCTCCGCCGTCCCGGGTCGCCAGCAGGATCGCGAAGACGACCGCGACCGCCGCCGCGACGCCGAAGGCTGCCTGCCACCACCCGAGCCGGGCGTCCCGCCGGGCCTCGAGACGTTCCACCGGTGCGGCGGTGGTCCGATCCTCGGCGAGGATCCGATCCGCCATGTCCCCGCGCACGGGCCGAGGATCGAGCGCGAGCGCCAGCATCCCCGCGACCTCCGCATGCTCGATCTCGAGCCGTCGACACTCGTCGCAGTCGCCGTGCGCTGCGAGCTCTCGTTCCAGCAGCGCCGCGTCGTCCTCGTCCAGGCCGTCGAGTGCCCGGGCCGCGAGGAGCTCGTCTATCATCGCGTGGTCGCGGATCATCGGGTGCCTTCCCCGATGTTCGCGCGAAGCCGGCGCATCGCGAGCAACGTGCGGGACTTCACGGTCCCGAGCGGGAGCCCCGTCTGCTCGGCGATCTGGGATTGCGAGAGCCCCTCGAAGTACATGCGTTGGATCACCTCGCGTTGCTCGTCCGGGAGCGCACCGAGCGCGGTCCGCACGAGCTTGCGTTCCCTGGGGAGATCGATCGCGGCGAGGAGGTCGTCGACCGGATCCTCCACGATGCCTGGCCCCATCCCCGAGGCCTGTTCGGCCCGGCGCCGCTGCGCCTGCTCCCGTCGGACCGCATCGACGGCTCGGTGATGGACGGTTCCCATGAGCCACGACCGGACCGACCCGCGAGCCCCGTCGTAGCGATCCGGGTTCCGCCACACGGCGAGGAACGCCTCCTGGACGATCTCCTCGGCGACCTGCGCCTGTCGGACCAATCGGAAGGCGAGGGCGTGTGCCACGGCCGCGTAGCGGCTGAAGAGCTCGCGGAACGCGTGGTCGTCGCCGGCCACGACACGACGCAGGAGATCCTCATCACGAGCTCCCCCCGGTTCAACCGAGCGCATGATCGTGTTCGGGGTCGGGTCGATCGTCATCGCTGCGTTCGTGGCGCCCGCCTCTCGAGAGATCCGTCAGAAGATCCGCCGGAAGATCAGGTGGTCTCCGGGAGTGTTCGCAGGTCATGGGCTCTCGGATGAGTGCGGGTGCATGCCGGCCTCGGCCGCGTCGAGCAGGTCCTCGAGGCCCACGGGATCGGAGGGGTCGTAGATCGCGCTGCCGATCGAGAGCGAGATCGGCCGGGGATGGGTGCTCTTCGCATCGTGCACCGCGATCGCCTCCACGAGGCGCGAGAGGACCGTCACCTCCGCCCCTCTCGCGTCACCCGCGAGGAGCACGCAGAACGTGTCCTCGGCGATCCGCGCGGGCAGGTCCGCGTCGCGGATCGCGCTGATCAGCACGTCCGAGGCCTCGAGGGCGCGTTCGTCGACGTCGGTCGGCGGTGTCCCGCCTCCTTCCTGCTCGTTGAACCGCATGAAGAGCAAGACCAACGGGGTTCCGGCACGGTCGGCCATCCGGAGCTGATGCTCGGCGATCGCGACGAAGCCTCGGAGGTTGGGGAGCCGAGTGGGTTCGTCGATCGTCGCCAGCTCACGCCGCATGCGGCGGCGTTCCACCGCGTACCGCACCGCTCGGGGGAGCAACCCGTCCGCGATCGAGCCTCGGACCAGATGATCGTCCGCTCCGGCATGCAGCGCGACGGCACCGTCGGCTTCGTTGCCCGCGGTGGTGAGGACGATGACGGCCGCGGCGGGCGTCTTCAGGCGGAGGGTCTCGAGCGCCTCGAGCGGTCCCACCTCGTCCAGCGCCACGATCACCCCATCCTGGTCGGAACCGGGACCGAGGGCCGCGAGATCGGGGATCCGGGCAACGTCGAAGCCGTCTCGCTCGAGATCGGATCCGAAGCCCTCCCCCGTGCCGACCAAGAGCACACGGATCGCGTCGCCCGTCACGTTCTCCCCCCTTCGCGACGGGTCATCCTATCCCGGTGGCGATCCTCCACAGGAACGCCACGCGTGGGGGTCGGGGCCGAATCACCCTCACCGGTACGCTGGAACGCGTATGAGCGACGCCGTGCGGGCCCCATGAGATTCGTCATCGACGCGGGCCCCGCCGCGGTCGCGGAGCGGACCGGCGTCGGGACCTATGTGTGGAACCTCCTCCGCTCGCTGCCTCTGGCCGATCCCACCACGGAATACGTCGCCTGGTATGTCCGTTTCCGGTCGCTCTTCGAGCCCCGACGTCCGTTCCGCGGGCTCGGCGTGAGCGAGAAGCGCGTCGTGTTGCCCTCGCGACTGATCGCTCGAACCGGTCCGTACCGCATCCCTCTGGTCGAGGCCCTCGCTCCGTGCGACCTCGTCTTCGGGACGAACTTCGTCCCGCCATCCTCGCGGACACCTTTCGTCGTGACGGTGCACGATCTGGCATTCCGCCTCTTCCCGGCGACCGCGCCGCATGCCGTCGGCTGGTGGCGGCGAGCGGTCGATCGGTCCGTCCGCACGGCCACGAGGATCCTGGTTCCCTCCGACGCGACCCGCACCGACCTGCTCCGGTTCTACGAGGTCGATCCCGGGAACGTCGTCGTGGTTCCACTCGGAGTGGACCACGCGGTGTTCTCGCCGGCCTCTGCCGAGCGGATCGACGATGTGCGCGCGCGACTCGGGATCCACGGCCCCTACCTCGTGTTCCTCGGTCGTCACCAGCGGAAGAATCTCGACGGGGTGCTCCGGGCGTTCGCAGCGATACCCGATCAGATCCGGCCACGCCTCGTCGTCACGGGCGCAGCTCCGTGGTCGCGGGATGGGTCGGATCCCGACGGACCAGCGCTCCAGGCTCTCCCCGAGAAGGTGCGCCGGCAGGTCTCGTTCCTCGGCTTCGTTCCATCGGAGGACGCGGCCGCCCTGCTCTCGGGATCGCTGGGACTGGTCTTCCCGTCGCTCTACGAAGGGTTCGGACTTCCCGCCCTCGAGGCGATGGCATGCGGCGCACCCGTGCTCACCTCGAACCTCTCCTCGCTGCCCGAGCTGGTGGGGGACGCCGCGGTCCTGGTGGATCCTCGGGACGACGACTCGATCACCGATGGTCTCCTTCGTATCGTCAACGATGGATCCCTTCGCGAACGGCTCCGGACGGCCGGGCTCCGGCGAGCAGCCCGCTACGAGTGGCGCGCGACGGCAGAGGCGACCGCGAGGGTCCTCCATGACGCCGTCGCCGCGGGTGGTCGATAGGTGGACAAGGCCGCGCCGGAGCCCTTCTCGGTCTTGATGCCCGTCTATGCCGGGGTCGATCCCGCGTTCCTCACCCGTGCGTTCGAGAGCGTTACGGTGGACCAGCAGCGGCGGCCCGAGGAGGTCGTGGTGGTCCGTGACGGTCCGGTCCCCGATCCGCTCGAGGCGCGCCTGCAGGAGCTGATCGCCGGATCGCCGGTACCGGTGACCGTGGTCGAGCTTCCGGAGAATCGGGGCGTCGCGATCGCGCTCCAGTCCGGACTCGCGGCGTGTCGGTTCGACATCGTCGCGCGCATGGACGCGGACGACGTCTCCGTGCCCGAACGCTTCGCCGTGCAGGTGCCGTTGGTCGAGTCGGGAGTGGATCTCGTCGGCTCGGCGCTGGCAGAGATGGGGAAGGACGAGCATGATCTTCGAGGGATCCGGCGGCCGCCGCTCACGCATGCGGCGATCGACCGGTCCGCACGGTTCTCGTCCCCCTTCAACCATCCAACCGTGGTGTTCCGACGCGCGGTGGTGGATCGCGTGGGTGGCTACGAGCAGCTGATGCACCTGGAGGACTACTGGCTCTGGGCGCGCATGCTGTCCGGTGGAGCGCACGCGGCGAACGTCGCGCAACCCCTGCTCCTGTTCCGCGTCGGGGCGGGGACGTACGAGCGACGCGGGGGGTGGAGGTTGGTCGGCCCTGAGATCGAGCTGCAGAGGCGGATGCGCCGGCTCGGCTTCACGTCGCGAGCTCAGTTCGTCCGCAACGTCCTCGTCCGAGGAGTGTGGCGACTGGTTCCGGTTTCCCTGCGGCGCGCGGTCTACGGTCGCGTGTTCGTCCGCCGGGGCGGCGACGGGATCCCGACCGCAACCACGTGATGCGCGTCGCACTCACCGTCGAGCAGTCGTGGACCACGGTTCCGGGGGGCACCGCGATCGCGACGATCGAGCTCGCGAGAGCGCTGGCGTCCAGGCCAGGGCTCGAGGTGATCGGCGTCGCGGCCCGTCATCGTCACCCCGCACCTTCGGATTGGGCCGCCCCGATCCCGACCCACCATCTGGGGCTTCCGACGCTGGCGCTGTTCGAATCCTGGCACAAGCTCCGATGGCCCCCGGTGGAGCGAGCGACCGGACGCGTCGACGTGGTCCACGGGACGATCCTCGCGGTGCCCCCGAGCCGAGCCCCGCTGGTGCTCACGATCCACGATCTCTCGTTCCTGGCGAACCCGGAGCATTTCACCCGCCGCGGGGTCCGCTTCTCGAGGCGAGCTCTCGACCTGGCCCTCAGCGACGCTCGACTCGTGACGTGCCCATCCCTCGCGACCGCCAGGGACTGCATCGCGGCTGGGCTTCCCCCGGACCGGGTGAGGGTCGTCCCGTGGGGGGTTCGCGTGACCCCTGCCTCGGATCTCGATGTCGAGGAGACCCGGCACCGCTATCGGCTCGATCGGCCGTACCTCTTGTTCTGCGGCACCGTCCAACCCTTCAAGAACCTCCGGCGCGTGGTGGCGGCGTTCCGTCGTGTGGAGGCGTCGGACCTCGAGCTGGTGCTCGTCGGGCCCGCCGGGTGGAAGGAGGACGTGCGAGAAGAGCTGGCAGCGCTGGGCGACCGCGGCCGTTCCCTGGGCCCGGTTCCCCGGAGCGACCTCGGCCCGCTGTACGCAGGCGCAGCCGCCGTGGTCAGTCCCAGCTTGCGCGAGGGGTTCTGCTTCCCCGTCCTCGAGGCGATGGCGCACGGCGCCCCGGTCGTGACATCCCTCGGAACCGCCACGGAGGAGGTCGCCGGCGATGCTGCGTTGCTCGTCGATCCCACGGATGTCGGTGCGATCGCCGATGCGATCGGCCGGATCCTCGACGATCCCGCACTCGCGCACCGGTTGGGGGAGTCGGGTCGTTCGCGAGCCGCTTCGTACACATGGGAGCGAACCGCCGAGCAGATGGCAGGTGTCTACGCCGAGGCATCGGGGGACACCGCGTGAGTCGGCTGAAGGTGGGATGCAACCTCCTCTTCCTCAAGCCCGGACGCGTGGGCGGGACGGAGGAGTACGTGCGGCGGCTGCTCATGGCGCTCCAGACCCATGGGGCCGATGAGGTCGACCTCACCCTGCTCGTCAACCGGCGGTTCCTGGACGCCCACGGCGACCTCGCCTCCACCTTCACGACGGTCGTCGCGCCGATCACGGGTGATGTCCCGAGCATCCGGATCGGGGTGGAGTCATCGTGGCTCGCGTACCAGACCTCGCGGCTCGGCTTCGACCTCGTGCACCACCCGGCCAACACGCTTCCCCACGTGCGAACCCGCCCATCGTTGGTCACGATCCATGATCTGCAGCCCCTGATGCGGCCGGGGGACTTCGGTCCGATCAAGGGCCCCTACCTCCGCGGACGCCTCCGTCGTTCTGCGCGTGAGGCGCGCGTGGTCACGACGCCGAGCCACTACGTGCGGAGCCTGTTGATCGACCGGATGGGCATCGCCGGTGACAGGGTCACGGTCGTGACGGCGCCGGTCGCATCGTCGGCTCCTGCACGGCTCGGGGATCCACCGCCGGACGACCACGGGGTCGAGGAACCGTTCTTCCTGTATCCGGCCATCACGCATCCCCACAAGAACCACGAGACGCTGCTCCGAGCCTTCGCACGGGTCGCGGCCGAGTCCCCCGCAGTCTCGCTCGTCCTCACCGGGGGGCCGGGGAGCAAGGATCACGCCGTCACCGATGAGATCGACCGCCTCGACCTGCACGATCGGGTGCGGCACCTCGGCTGGGTGCCCCGGATCGATCTGGACGATCTCCTCCGCAGGGCCGCGGCCCTCACGTTCCCATCTCGACACGAGGGCTACGGGCTCCCCGTCACCGAGGCGATGGCGTTGGGATGCCCGGTCGTCGCGTCTGCCGTGACGGCGCTTCCCGAGCTCGTGGGCGATGCGGGTCTCCTGGTCCAGCCCGACGACGTCGAGGGATGGGTGGCGGCGATGCTCCGCCTCCTCGAGGACGAACCACGTCGAGCGACGCTCATCGACCTGGGTGCCGAGCGGGTCCGTTCGATGACGCCGGAGCATGCTGCGAGGCGCCTGATCGATGCGTACCGGCTCGCCGTCGGGAGGAGGTAGGGGTGTCGACGGCGTCGCGACGCTACGCGGATGCCGTGGGGCATCCGTTCGAGGGTGGTTCGCCTTCCCCGGACGCGTCGAGGACGAACGAGCGTGTGATCACGACGGCGACCTGCGCCCCCTGGAGCTGATCGGACTCGATGACTCGGAGACCGGGGAAGTACGCGGCGACCACCTGCCCCTCCGCTTCCGCACCCGGCCGGAAGACGATGGCGTTCCCGCGCACGTCCGACGGTCCTTCGTCCTTCGTCCACACACCCGGTGTCACGTCGAAACCGGCGTCCGCGAGCGATCGGGAAACAGCGTCCACCTTCCCTCCGGAGCCGGCATCGACGACGGCGACCGAGGTGTTGGCCTCTGAGGGCGGGGTGTTGAGCAGCTGCGTCCCGACGCTGCCGAGCGGACGACCTTCGCGGATCGCCGTGAAGATCCGCGTCGCCGACGGAGCCATCTTCACCACCGACTTGGTGCCTTCCCACGCGGCGACCCCGGGAACGCTGCGGAACTCGACGGCCCCTGTCGTCACCCCACGCAGCTGACCGGCGAGGAACACCAGGTCACTCGGGAGGAACCCCTTGTCCCGGCGAAGACTCGCGATGATCGGTGAGACCAGCGAGGGGGCTTTGACGATCATCGTCGGACGCAGCATCTGGTTGATGACCGCGCGGAGGAACTGTTGCTGCCGTCCGATCCTGGCGAAGTCGGGGATGTGGTCGCACGGGAGGTGGCGTGCGCGAACGTAGGCGAGCGCCTCGGTGCCGTTGAGATGCTGGCAGCCGGGTTCGATGTTCAAGCCGGCGTTCGGGTCCGCGATGTGCCCGATCTCGTCGTAGTAGACCTGGGTGGACTCTCCGGTGGGAAGTGTGGCGGTGAGCCATCCGGGGGTGTTGACGTGATACGACGGGATACACATCGGGACTCCGCCCAAGGAATCCACGATCCGCTGGAAACCGTTGAGGTCCACGTAGAGGTAGTGATCGATCGCCAGCCCGGTCAGATCCGCCACCGTCTGCGCCATCAGTTGAGGTCCGCCGTTCCGGAGCCCTCCTTCGAACGCGGCGTTGATCTTGTCGAAGCCCTGCCCCGGGATCCGCACCCAGAGATCGCGTGGGAACGAGAGCACGATCGCTCGCTGCTGGATCGGGTCGATATGCACGAGCATGATCGTGTCGGCGCGGGGAGGCTCGCCATCACTCGGGACCTGTTCGAGCGAGAACCCGCGGCGTGAGTCGCTTCCGAGCAGCAGGTAGTTGCAGGGCTGCCGGGAACATCTCCCCGTCTCGGTACCAGGCTCGCCCGAGGGATCGGCCCTTTCGAATGTGTCGTCGGTCCCGACATCGCGCAGCTGCACCCACTGGACGGTGAGGAGAGTGGTCACCAGAGCAACGAGAAGGGCTGTCGTCGCTGTCACCCCGACGAAGACCCTCGTGACCGTGCGGTGAGAACGCCTGCCCTCCACCATCACTTCAAGGATATCGAGCGCCGTGCTCGTCCCCGTGTCCGTGGTGTGGTGTTCCCGTGGTCATCCGCGCTCGGCGCGGTGATCCGTCGTGAGGGATCGAGCGGAGTCGACGGCGCCGATCTGATCGACCACGAGTCGTGGCAACCGATAGCCTCTGTGGTTCGCCATGCGCATCGTCGTCGTTTCCTCCTACCCTCCGCGGCATTGTGGGATCGGTATCTACGCCCGAGCCCAGGTCGACAGGCTGCGAGCGGATGGTCACGACGTCGTCGTCATCTCGCCCCCCGACGGTGACGGCGACATCCGCGTGCCGTTCGGGCGAGGGCGCCAGTTCCGCGAAGCGGTACGGGTCGGCGGTGAGGCGGACCGGATCGTCGTCCACTTCCAGCCAGGCGTGCACTACCTGCCGGGTGCCAGAGCCGCGGTGTCGAAGATCCGCACGTCGTTGGCGTTGCGATCCTTGGTCCGCCGGCGGCCCCAGGTCGAGATCGTGGTGCACGAGTCGACGCCTCGCCCTCCCTGGTGGCGGCTGGATCTCATGATCCTGGCGCGGGTCTTCGCGACCGCCCAGCTGTCGTTCCACACGGATGCCGAGCGCCGAGCGCTCGAGCGCGACTATCGCGTGCGGGTCCATTCGCGGCTGGTCGACCATCGGGATGGCGTCAGCGCCTCCCGGACCCTCACCCGAGACGATGCTCGACGACGGCTCGGCCTGGACCCACGAGAGCCCCTCTTCCTCTGCGCGGGGTTCCTCCATCCGTGGAAGGGGTTCGAGCGAGCGATCCGAGCGTTCGAGACCGCGGGCAGTCCCGGCAGGCTCGCCATCGTCGGGTCGGTTCGCGATCCGACACCCGAGAACCTCGCGTACGCCGACGGGCTCCGCGCGCAGACCGAGAGGGTCGCCGGCGCCACTCTCATCGAGGGGTTCGTGGATGACGACACGTTCGATCTGTGGATCGCCGCGGCCGACCGACTCGTTCTTCCCTACCGCCGGGCATGGTCCTCGGGTGCGCTCGCGCGGGCCCGCGTTCTCGGGACGCCCGTGATCGCCGCAGCGATCGGTGGACTGATCGAGCAGACCGGGGAGGACGACGAGCTCTTCGGATCGGATCCGGAGCTCGTCTCCCTGTTCCGCGGTTTCGGGTCCGTCGACGGTCACCCGCCCTCCGCACGACCCCGCGATCCTCCGCGAGCCGTCGACGCTTGAGGACCGAGCGCAACCGCCCTCCGTTGTAGCCTGTCGCGCGATGGTGGACGATCGTCCGGCTGCGACGGTGCCCGGCACGGAACCCTGGGAAGGGACGACCCGGGAGCTCGCTTCGGCGCTCCGGGAATTCGTCGCGCAGCTGCGTGAGGACCAGGGGCAGCCGCTCCCGGAGGGTGAGGTGTTCCTGCAGTCACCCTCCTCACTGCGACGTCGTCTCAAGACGCTGGTGTTCCGCACTACGAGACCCGCGACCCGCCGCTACGACCGCCTCACCGCCGACCTGGCGATGATCGCGAGCGATCTCGCGTCGCGGCTGGCCGAGGCCGAGGAGGTGATGCGGAAGGCCCGTGGCGACTACGAGCGGTTGGAGGTGGCGCTCCGAGCTCTGTCGCCGTCGGGGACCGCGACGAGCGGCAGTGCGGTCTGGGCGGAGATCCCGGACGTGTACTACTGGGCGTTCGAGCAGCGCATGCGCGGTGGTGCTGGGTCGATCGAGGATCGCCTGCGTGGCTACGAGGACCTCGTCGTGCCACTGCGCGAGGCCCTCCCTTCGACCGAGGATCGTGGCCCCCGCTGGGTCGACCTCGGATGCGGTCAGGGGGAGTTCTGCACCATCCTTCGAGAATGGGGATGGGACGTGGAGGGCGTCGATGCGTCACCGGAGGCGGTCGAGGCGTGCCGGGCGCGCGGCATCGACGTGACGCTCGCCGACGTCCTCGCCTACCTCGAGACGCGATCAGACGACCCGGTCGGCGGGGTCAGCGCGATCCAGCTGATCGAGCACCTCCCGAGGCGCGCCTGGGTCCACCTCTTCCAGGAGATCCACCGCGCGCTCGCCCCGGGCGGGGCGCTCCTCCTCGAGACGATCAACGGCCAGAATCCCGACGCGATCGCCGACTACTTCGTGGCGGACGTCACCCACACGTGGCCGGGCCACCCCGAGACCTTGCGGCTCATGGCGGAGCACGCCGGCTTCGAGCGGGTCGAGGTGCGATTCCTCCACGAGGATCACCGGGGCCGGGCCCAGGACGTGACGATCTGGGCGGTCAAGGCGGCCCCATGACCGGCACACCCACGGGGAACGAAGACGTGGGTCTCGGACCCGACCGCGATGATCCGTCCGGCGCGGAGCCGATGCCCCCGGACGCAGCGACCACCGCACTCGCTCGGGAGGTCTACTGGGCGGGGAACGGTGCCGCCCGGCTGCCCGGCGATGCGCGCTCGCTGCGCGAACGGCTGGACGCGTTCGCGTTCCAGATGCGGGCTGACGAGCGACAGATCCTCCCGATCGGAGAGACGTTCCTCGGATCCACCACGGGCTGGAAGCGCGGTGTCAAACGGTTCGTGTGGCGCCTCACTCGGTTCTCGACGATGCGCTACGACCGGCTGCTCGCCGAGCTCTCGGAGATGAACGCCGAGCTGGCCCGGCGCCTCCTCGTGACGGAGGAGGAGCTCGCTCGACTCCACCGAGAGCTGGACGAGCGCGGCGGTGGCCGATCGTGAGGGTCGCCGTGCTCCATCCGCAGACGGCGTTCACGCGCGGGGGCGCCGAGCTCCACACCGGCTCGCTCGTGCGTGCGCTCCGGGAGTCGGGGCACGAGGCCGAGGAGGTCACGATCGCCGGCAAATGGTATCCGGCCACCGAACTCGCCCATCAGATGGCGGTCTGGCGGAGCTTCGACATCTCCGAGTCCAACGGGCTCAAGGTCGACGCGGTGATCGCCCTGAAGTTCCCGGCGTACCTCGCGCCCCACGAGCGCAAGATCGTGTGGCTGATCCATCAGCACCGGTCGGCCTACGAGCTCTGGGATCACGCGGACTACGCCGACCTCTCCCGGCAGGAGGAGGGGCCCTGGGTCCGCACGCTCGTGTGGAACTCGGACAGGCTCGGGCTGGGGGAAGCCAAGCGGATCTTCACGAATTCGGAGAACGTCGCGCAGCGGTTGTGGACGTCGCTCCGGTTGAAGGGTGACGTCCTGTACCACCGATCGCCCGCCACCGAGGCGCTGCTCGCGCGCGACCCCGAGGAGCTCGGCGACTACCTGTTCTACCCCAGTCGGCTCGAGATCCTGAAACGACAGTCGCTCGCGATCGATGCGATGCGACACGTGTCGACACCGGTGAAGCTCGTCCTGGTCGGTCGGGGTCCGGACGAGCGCTCCCTCCGGGAGCGGATCGCCGCCCATGGTCTCCAGGACCGGGTCACGCTCGAGGTCGGCGTTTCGGACGACCGGCTGCACGACCTGTATCGAGGGGCCCTGGGCGTGTACTTCGGGCCGTTCGACGAGGACTACGGCTACGTCACGATCGAGGCGTTCGCGGCCGCTCGGCCGGTCGTGACGCTGTCCGATAGCGGGGGCCCGCTCGAGTTCGTCCACGACGCCGAGTCGGGGCTCGTGGCGCAGCCCGAGCCGAAGGCGATCGCCGCGGCGTTCGACCGGCTCTGGGCCGATCGAGAGGCGGCGCGCGCATGGGGCGTCACCGGCCACCGGTTGGTCCTCGAGAAGGTGCCCGAGTGGCCCGAGGTCGTGGCCCGGTTGCTCGGATGAATCCTCGGGTGCGCGCGCTCGCAGGGAGGATGGCGCGGCGTGTCGGCCTCCGTCGAGCCCCGATGTCCAGGGTGCGCACGAACGGCAGGCTGGCGTTCGTCGGTCCGATGCCGCCGGCCGCGACCGGGATCGCGTCGTACGACCGCGCGGTGATGGACGGACTCCAGCGCACGGGGTTCCTCCAGCGGCATCGGACCGACGTGGTCTGGCCGGTGCGGTCCCATCACGGCCGAACGATCGCCGAGTACGACCTGGGGATCTATCAGCTCGGCAACAACGCCGGGTTCCACCGGCAGATCTATCGGCTCGCGCTCGGGACGCCCGGGCTGATCGTGCTCCACGACCTCGCTCTGGACGGGCTCGTGCTCGCGCTGGCCGCCGAGGGCGATCCCGCCGCGCTCGCGGCCGCGCGGGAGGCGGTCTGGCTCCGCTCGCAGGTCACGGATCCCGGGGTCGCGATGCACGAGCCCCTGCGATCCGTGTGGTGCGCCGCCGTCGCCCGCGCGTCCCGCGGCATCATCGTCCATTCCGCGTTCTGCAAGCGCTACCTCGAGTCGGTGGGAGTGCGCACCCCGATCTTCACGGTGCCCCACCCCGTGGTGGAGGACGAGGCCTCGATGCGGCGGGCGGAGCCCCGCGCGCGTGAGCTCCGCGCGCCGCTCGAGGCGGCGGGGGCGCGCACCGTCGTCGTCGCGCCCGGCGATGTGAACGAGGCGAAGTGTCTCCCGGCCCTCGTCGACGCGATCGCGAGCCTTCCAGAGGACGTCCACGCGGTCGTCGTGGGGCGCCGCATCCCGGGGACGGACATCGCGGCGACGATCGCCGCTCGCGGGGTGGGGGACCGCGTCAGCGTGCATCATGACGTCTCCGGAGAGGATTTCCGTGCCTGGCTCGTCGCGGCCGATGTCGCCGTCGACCTCCGGTTCCCGCATCGGGGAGAGGTCAGCGGGTCGCTGTCGATGGCGATGGTGGCCGGTGCCCCCACCCTCGTCTCGGCGACCGGAACCTATCTCGACATCCCGGAGGACCTGGTGGTGCGCGTCGCTCCGGGTCCGGCCGATCCCGCGGAGCTGCGGCGACGGATCCTCGAGCTCAGGGACGATCCGGCGCGACGCGCACGGATCGGCGCCGCCGCCAAGGCGCACATGGCTGCGGTCCGCGACATGGACGCGACGGCCCGCGGCTACGAAGAAGCGATCGTCGCGACTCGCGCCCTCGTCGCCGACCCCTCCCGCGTGATCGTGACGCGATGGGCCGAGAGCCTCGCGGCCCTCGGCGTCGACGAGGCGCTCGTGGAAGAGGGCTACGGGATCTCCTACGTGCGGGCGCTCGAAGATTTCGAACGAACGCCATGATCGTTCCGCGGTGAGCGCAGGGCCGTTGCTACACTCGCGAACGTCGCCCTGACCTGGGCGTTCGCCACGAGCAGGAGCCCGTCATCGCCTTGACCGCCGCCGTCGTACGCACGTCCGAGTCTCCCCGCCTGCGGGTGGGCGTCCGGACGAAGGAGCTCGTCGCGCACCGCGAGGTCCTCGTCAACCTGATCCGCAAGGAGCTGAAGGTGAAGTACGCGGCGTCGGTGCTCGGCGCCGTGTGGTCGCTCCTGAACCCGCTCGTCTTCTTGGCCGTCTTCTGGTTCGTCGGCGAGGTGTTCCGGAATCGGGTCCCGGACTTCCCGGTGTTCCTGCTCTCGGGACTCCTGGCGTGGAACTTCATCGCGAACGCCTTGCAGGGGGGTGCGCGCTCCGTGATCGACAACGCGAACCTCGTCAAGAAGATGGCGTTCCCTCGAGAGATCCTGCCCTTGTCCGCGGTCGGTGTCGCGCTGGTCGACTTCGCGCTGCAATCGGCCGTCTTCCTCATCTTCATCGGTGTGTCGGGGCACGGGTTGCGCCTGCCCGAGCTGTGGTTGCTCCCGCTCGTGCTCGTCGTCGCGGTCGTGTTCGCGACGGCGCTCACGCTCTGGATCTCCGCGCTGAACGTCCGCTATCGCGACGTCGGCCATCTCCTGGGACTCGCCCTCCTCGTGTGGTTCTGGGGGACCCCGATCGTCTACCAGGGGTGGCTCGTGCAGCAGAAGCTCGAGACGATGACGATCCTGGGGTTCGACGCGTGGGCGCTCTACCTGTTGAACCCGGTCGCCGTGATCGTGCTGGGGTTCCAGCGCGCGCTGTACGGCGTCCCCGTCCCCGCGCCGGGGGATGATCCCGTCCTGCCGCTGATCAGCCTGTCGGGCCAAGCGGGCATGCTCCTCGCGCTCCTCGGCGTGTCGGTCCTGCTCTTGTTCCTCGCCTGGCGCTCGTTCTTCCATCGCTCCGGTGACTTCGCGGAGGAACTGTGACGACCGCGATCCAGATCGACGGCATCTCGAAGATGTTCCGCCTCTACCGGGAGCGCCCGACGTCCGTCAAGCAGCGTCTGCTGGTGTCCCGCTCTCGATCCGAGGAGTTCTGGGCGCTCCGCGACATCTCGTTCGACATCGCGGAGGGGTCCTCGATGGGCCTGATCGGCCACAACGGCTCAGGGAAGACGACCCTGCTCAAGTGCATCGCCGGGATCCTCCGTCCGACGGCCGGCACGATCCGGTACCAGGGGCGCTTGGCGGCCCTCCTGGAGCTCGGTGCCGGCTTCCACCCCGATCTCACGGGGAGAGAGAACGTGTTCCTGAACGCGTCGTTCCTCGGCCTGTCACGCCGGGAGACCGAGCGGATCTTCGACGACGTCGTGGCGTTCGCCGAGCTCGAGGACTTCATGGACAACCAGGTGAAGTTCTACTCCTCCGGGATGCTGGTGCGGCTCGGGTTCGCCGTCGCCGTTCACGTGGATCCGGAGGTGCTCCTGATCGACGAGGTCCTGGCGGTGGGCGACGAGTCCTTCCAGCGACGCTGCCTCGATCGCGTGCGGCGGTTCCAGGCCGAGGGCCGCACGATCGTGTTGGTGACACACGCGCTGGACGTCGTCCGCGACGTCTGCGACGAAGCGGTGATGCTGGAACACGGCGGGATGCACGCGATCGGGACGCCGGACGACGTCGTCCGCACGATGCGGCACCGGATGCTGAGCGACGATCCGACGTTCGTCCCCGAGCAGGGGAGCCGCGAGGTGGAGATCTCCGGGGTCGTGATCGAGTCCGAGGGAGGTCTCCGCGACATCGTGCGCCCGGGCGAAGGGCTCACGATCACGGTGGACCTCCGGGCCGACGTGCCCGTCCCCGACGCGGCCGTCTCGTTCGCGGTCGTGTCCGGATCGACCAACCATCCCGTCCTGGAGGGGAAGACGTCCGAGCTCGGCGTCAGCCTCGGCCCGGTCGACCGCAAGAAGCGGGTCCGGTTCCGGATCCCTCCCGCTCCCTGGGTGAGCGGCACCTACTTCGTGACCGTCGGCCTGGACTCCGCCGACGGTCGCGTGTTCCACGTGCAGACCCAGCATTACCCGCTCACGGTCCCGGACGTCGACCACGCCGTCCATGCGCTCTCCGCTCGGCCGACCGTGGAGGTCGAGGACCTGTGAGCGGCGGCCGCCCCGATGCGACCCCGGATGGTCGCACCGGCACCGATCCCATCCACACCACTCCTAGGGAGACGAGTCATGTCATGTTGATCGCCCTCATCCTGCTCTCGGTCGTGCTCGCCGCCGTCGCCCAGCTCACGTTGAAGCACGGCATGGATCAGGTGGCCGAAGGGACCGGCGTCCTCCGCCTCGACGCCGATTCCCTACGCGACGTGGTGACGACACCGGCCATCTGGGCCGGTCTCCTCTTGTTCGGCCTCTCCGCGGGTGTGTGGCTGGCGGTCCTGTCACGGGTGTCGCTCTCGTTCGCCTACCCGTTCGCATCGCTCACGTACGTCCTGATCCTCCTGGCCGATCGCTTCGTGCTCGACCAGGAGATCCCCGCGCTGCGCTACGCCGGCGTCGTCTGCATCGTCGTCGGGATCGTGCTCGTGGCACAGACCCGTCACGCATGAGATCCGGGGCGGAGCCGGCCGGATGAAGGCGGTCGTCCTCGTGGGGGGAGAGGGCACGCGCCTCCGCCCCCTCACGGAGACCGTGCCGAAGCCGCTCCTCCCGCTGGTCGACCGGCCGATCCTCGATCACGTCCTCGACCACCTCGTCGCGCACGGGGTCAGGGAAGTGATCATGTCGTCGCCGTACCTCGAGGAGACGTTCCATCCTTTCCTCGAGGCGCGGGGCGGTCACCCCACGGTCACCTGGGTCACGGAGCGGGAGCCTCTCGGGACGGGCGGCGCGATCGTGAGCGTCCTGGACCGTCTCGGCGACGAGCCGTTCCTCGCGTTGAACGGAGACATCCTCACCGATCTGGATCTGACCGTGATGCTCGATCGGCATCGATCCCGCGGGGCCGCCGTCACGATCGCGCTCCATCGCGTGGAGGACGCGCGCGCGTTCGGTCTCGTCGGGACGGATCCCACCGGCCGCGTCACCGCGTTCCGGGAGAAGCCGCCGGATCCGATCCCCGGGGACATCAACGCCGGGACGTACGTGCTGGACCCCTCGACGCTCCGTGGGTGGACCCCCGGGACGTACCTCTGGATCGAAGGCGAGATCTTCCCATCACTGGTCGCGGAGGGCGCGCCCATGTACGGGTTCGGCTCCGACGCGTACTGGCTGGATCTCGGGACGCCGGAGCAGTACCTCCAAGCGCACGCCGACCTGCTTGCCGGGAGGGTCGCCGGCCACGCCTACGACGCCCCCTGGATCGGCTCGGGCGCTCGTGTGGATCCGTCCGCTCGGGTCGGCAGGTCCGTGGCGATCGGGCCTGGGGCGAGGGTGGAGGGCGGCGCCGACGTCGACGGTTCGGTGCTCCTCCCCGGGTCGGTCGTCGAGGAGGGCGCCCGGGTCGTGCGCTCGGTCATCGGATCCGCGGCGACGGTCGGGGCCGGCGCATCGCTCGCTGGATCCGTGCTCGGCGACGGTGTCCGTGTGGGCCCCGGTGCGAGCCTCGACGGGGTCCGCCTGGGCTCCGACGCCGCCACTTCCTGAGGGACCCGCGCCGCACCCTCAACCACCGGGGGGACGGCACCGATGTGTGTAGGGTGTCCGACTCGACCGTGGGGAGCCCGAAGCTTCGACGTGCTCGTGTGCTCGTGACGGCCCTGGTGGTCGTCATGGCGCTTTCGAGCGGTGCTGTCGCACGGGCGGTGGATACGTTCCGCTTCCACGGGTCCGGCTACGGCCACGGGATCGGGATGTCCCAGTGGGGCGCCTACGGGCTCGCGCAGGACGGCTGGTCGCATCGTGGGATCCTCAAGCACTTCTACTCCGACACCCGTGTCGTGACCTCCTCGACGCTGCCGAACAAGGTGCGTGTGGGGCTCACGGCCGGCCGCTCGAAGATCCATCTCGGCGCCCGGAGCGGGCCGGTCGAGTTGTGGCTCGACGGACCCGGTGACACGTTCGTCGCGAGGATCCCGTCCGGGGAGACGTGGTCGGTCTCGACCGCGAAGGCGGTCCGCAAGTACACGATCCGTGACGACGCGGGCGCGTTGGTCGGAGGGGACCGGTGGGGTGGTCGCTCCCGACCTCTCTTCGCCACGTTCGTCGGGACGGGCGCGCGGGTCTTCGTCCCCGAAGCCGACGACGTGTGGCATCAGGGATTCGCCTACGCCTACGGGTTCCTCGAGTTCGACCTGACCGGATGCGCGAACCGCTGCTCGGAGCGACTCACGATCGAGCTCCCGTTCGAGGCGTACCTCCGGGGGATGGGGGAGATGCCGAGCAGCTGGCCGGCCGCCGCGCTGCGGTCCCAGGCGGTGGCCGCTCGGACGTTCGCCACGTACAAGATCAAGCGGTACGGGCTGCGGAGCGACTGCGACTGTCATCTCCTCGATGGCTCCGGCGATCAGGTCTACGTCGGGTGGAACAAGGAGAGCGCGCCCGACGGCGACCGATGGGTCGCCGCGGTGGTCGACACCCGCGGGGAGGTCGTCACGTATCAGGGATCGGTGATCCAGGCGTTCTACGCCGCGTCGGACGGCGGCTACTCCGAAGACGTGGAGGACGTGTGGCACGGCGGGAACCCCGCCTACGCGATCCCGTACCTCCGTGGCGTCTGCGACCCGGGCGAGTACACGTCCGCGAACCCGTGGACGGATTGGACGAGGAGCTTCACCGCGTCCACCCTGTCGGCCCGGCTGGCCCCGTACACGGGCGGCATCGGCACGATCAAGCGGTTCGCCGACGTGCAGCGGGGGGTCTCGGGGCGCATCGTCCGCGCGACGGCGCGGGGGACCAACGGGTCCGCCGCCGTCGAGGGCGACGAGCTGCGGCGCGCGCTGGGACTGCCCGACGGTCGGGTCTGGATCAACACGGACCGCAACATCGTGGGCGCGGTCCGAGCGAAGTACGACGAGCTCATGTGCCGGCCGGGCCTGCCGAAGTCTCCCGTGGTCTCGCTCGATCACGGATCCCGTCAGCTGTTCCAGCGTGGCGGGATCTACCGCAACAGCCAGGTCGGCCTCACGATCTGGCTGAAGGGCGCGATCCACTCCGAGTACGAGGCGGCCGGTGGCGCACGAGGCCGCTTGGGACTCCCGGTCTCCGAGCCGGTGTCGGTACAGCGGACCTCCGAGGGGACCGCCTGCTCGGGCTGCCGCCGGATCATCCTCGAGTCCGGGCGGATCTACCTCAAGCCGGGCGTCGGCGCGCATGCGCTCTGGGGACCGGTGCTGTCGGCCTATCTGGAGCACGGAGGCCCGAAGGGCTCGCTCGGATACCCGACGACGCGCGTGCGCCGGGTGGACGGTTTCCGGCAGGCGTCCTTCGAGCACGGCACGATCGCATGCGTGAACGGCAGCTGCTCCGTCAGCGTCAGCTGAGGATCAACAGGGGGAGATCCCGTTCTCGGGTGCCTCTCCCGTGCACTCGAACCCGGTCATGAACCCGTTCACGATCGTGGCGGCGGCCGCCGGCGTGAGGGCGGTCTCCTCCGCGGAGACGGGGCAGGACTGTCGGTAGTTCCAGGCTGTCAGGGTGAGTGCCGTCTCCGGCGTGAGGGTCGGATACGGGGCGAGGAACGTCGCGTTGCTCTGCGAGGCGATGTCCGCCACGCGATCGACCACGGCCTGGGGCAACCCGCCGTCGGCCTCCGGGAGGTAGTAGACGAACACCGCGCCGTGTTCGAGGGCATGGACCGCGAGGGTCTCCTCGAAGGGAGCGTCGTAGACCTTCGGATCATCGGGCGGCTGCGATCCGTTGTGCTTCCCGGACGTCGCGGGTGGATCCGGGTAGGTGATGGTCTCGCCCTGGGTCAGGTGCGGCTGCGCCGGTGTCAGGTCGGGCCGGTGCTCCGGGTCCGTGCAGCCGGCCTCGCTCGCGGCCCGGACCGCGGCCTCCGGGATGTCATCCGGCCCCTGGAAGGTGCGGAACAGCGTGATCGCCGCCACGGCGGCGACCGCGATCCCCGCCGAGGTGAGCGTGCGACGGAGCGACGCCGCGCGCCGCGCGCGGCGGCGCTCGGCCTCGCGGAGGCGCCGGGCCTCCTCCTTGCGGTCGCGCCGTTCGAGGTTGGCGCCTCCGCGAGGAGCCTGCGCGTGCTCCGAGGCCGGATGGCGCGGTCGCTTCTTCTTCTTCGCCATCAGATCCCCTCGATCATCCGAGCGAGGCCCCGGGTTCGGGGGCGTCGCCCGCGTAGTCCCGATCCTCCGCGGTTGGGAAGCTGTACTGCGAGGTGAAGTCGAAGGCCACCGCGAGGTCCACGCTCGCGCACGTGCGCAAGCGGTGCCACGCCACCAACGCCATCTGGGTGCCTTCCGGCAGGACCCCCGCCGCATCGCCGGGGAAGTCGTACGGCGCGACGATCACGCGGTCCTGCCCGACCTGCGCGTCCTGGAGGCGGCGATCGTAGAACTCGATCACGCGCGCGATCGGGCCGACCGGCGCCGTCGGGTCGTACCAGATCACGGTGGCCCCGTGCTCGAGCGAGTGGATCGACCGGTAGAGGTCGGAGAGCGTCAGCGTGTCGTAGACGCCGGCGGGCAGCGGCACATCGGCGTGCGGGCCCGAGGCGGGAGGTGTCGTCGGGTAGTCGGGCAGTCCCGGACCGGAGATCACGCCGCCGCCGATGTGGGTACGGTCCTCGTCCTCCGGGTCGAACGGCGGGGTCGTCGTGACCTCACCGCACCCTGCCTCGGTTGCGGCTGCCGCGGCCCGCTGGAGGAGCTGCGAGGGCTCCGGGAGGTCGCCGCCCGAGGGCAGGATCGTCGCGGCGGCGACGACGGCAGCGATCACGGCCACGCCGACGGCGATCCCGACGGTGCGGGCGCGGCGCTTCGAGGCCAACTTCCGCTGGAGCTCCTCACGCTCGCGCCGCGCCTGCTCCTTGCGCTCGGCCTTGGTCAGCCGCCGGCCATCGCCCGGCCGTCGGGGCGCATCGTCGCTCAATCAGAAGCCTCACTCATGGGTCGCCGAAGCTTACCGGCCGTATCGGTCGCGCACGGGAGCTCCGTCTTGCGGCAGCGAGGCTGCGGGCCTATCCTGCTCGCGCCTTCCCCCGTGAGCACGACCGGCCAACCGGCCGAGGGAGGGAGGGCGCGTGTCAGACACCAAGCACGACCAGATCGTGAGGGTGCCCGCGGCTGCGGAGCGGAGCGGTCTCGATCGCTTCTTCAAGGTCTCCGAGCGTGGATCCACGATCCGGATCGAGGTCGTTGCCGGGATCACCACCTGGCTCACGATGGCCTACATCCTGTTCCTGAACCCGCAGATCCTCGGGTTCGCCGCCGTGCCCGACCTGCAGCCGCTCGGTTTGCCGTTCGGGGCGGTCCTCACCGTGACGGCGCTCGTCGCCGGGATCGCCACGATCGCGATGGGGCTCTGGGCGAACTACCCGTTCGCGATCGCATCGGGACTGGGGCTGAACGCGTTCGTCGCGTTCACGCTCGTGGCCGGCGAGGGGCTGAGCTATCCGGAAGCGATGGGTGTGATCGTCGTCGAGGGCCTCGTGATCACGCTCCTGGTCCTCACGGGGCTCCGGAACGCGATCGTGAACGCGATCCCGATGGACCTGAAGCGCGCCATCGCGATCGGGATCGGTCTGTTCCTCACGGTCATCGGTCTCGTGAACGCCGGCGTCGTCGTCCGTGGCGAGGGGACCGTCGTGGCGCTGAGCAACAACCTGACGACGCTCCGGATGCTCACGTTCGCGGTCGGCTTGGCGTTGTGCTCGATCCTCGTCGTGCGGAGGTTCCGGGGCGGTCTCTTGATCGGGATCGTGGCGACCACCGTGCTCGCCGCCGTCATCAATGCGATCTGGGGCGACAACGCGATCTGGGACGCGGTGGGCCCGGGGATCGCGCAGGTCCCGGACTCCCTCACGTCCTCGCCCGACTTCAGCCTCGTCGGCGAGTTCTCGTTCGGGTTCTTCTCGACGCTGGGGGGCGTCGCCGCGATCGCAGCGGTCGTGACCGTGATGCTCTCCGACTTCTTCGACACGATGGGAACGGCCGTCGCGCTGGGCGAGGAGGCGGGGCTCCTCGACGACGAGGGTCGGCTCCCCAACATGAACCGCGTCCTGTTGGTCGACTCGCTGGCCGCGGCGGCGGGCGGCGCTGCGAGCTCGTCGTCGAACACGACCTTCATCGAGTCGGCAGCGGGGATCGGCGAAGGTGGCCGCACCGGACTCGCGTCCGTGGTCACCGGCGTGCTCTTCCTCCTGTGCGTCTTCCTGTCCCCGCTCGCGGGGGTGATCCCGCCCGAGGCGACCGCGCCGGTGCTCGTGATCGTCGGGTACTTCATGATGCGGGGGATCGGCGAGATCGACTGGCGCGACCCCGCGATCGGGATCCCCGCGCTCCTCACGATCGGGCTGATGCCCTTCACGTACTCGATCACGAACGGGGTCGGGGCCGGCTTCGTCGCCTACACGGCGATCAGGCTGATGCAGGGCAAGGCCCGGGACGTGCATCCGTTGTTGTACGTCGTCACCGCTGTCTTCCTCTGGTACTTCCTCCGGGGAACGTTCGCGTAGTCGGTCGGGGCGGGGCCGTCAGGCCC
>JBOGVC010000204.1:0-17943 GCA_050695275.1 Actinomycetota bacterium
CCGATCGGACGCTCTCCACCGTGGTCTCGACCGCCTCCGGCTCCCCCAGGAAGTCCCCGGTCACGACGGTGACGTCAGCCGTCGGCAATCCCGCGAGGAAGCGCGTCTTGCGGGGATCGTGACGGACGAAGTGGAGGTCGGACAGATGCAGCACGACGAGGGGCTGTGCGGTCGCCGGTAGGATGTCGAGGCGGTGCCGGATCACCCGGTACCGGAACCGTTCGATGAAGATCCCGTAGAGCACGCAGCCGAGGCCGAGCCCGGCGACCGTCACGACCACGGGGAACACGGGGGGAGTGTAGTGAGCGATCCGACGCTGAAGGAGCGCCTGGCCACGGAGATCACCGGCGCCCTCCGCGCGGGCGAGAAGGTCCGGCTGGGCGCGCTCCGCATGCTCTCGGCAGCTGTCACGAACCGGGAGAAGGAGCTGCACCACGACCTCTCCGACGACGAGCTCCGCGACATCGCCGCGAAGGAGATGAAGAAGCGAGCCGAATCGATCGAGGCGTTCGAGGGCGCCGGGCGTACGGAGCTCGCCGAGAAGGAGCGAGCCGAGCGGGAGGCGATCGCGCCCTACGCGCCCGAGCCGATGGCCGACGCCGAGCTGGATGCGTTGGTGGACGAGGCGTTCGCGGCCACCGGCGCCACGTCGGAGAAGGAGTTCGGCGCCGTGATGGGCTTCCTCATGGGCAAGGCCAAGGGCCGCGTGGACGGGAAGGTCGTGCAGGAGAAGGTGCGCGCCAGGCTGGGCGGGACGACCTAGCCTCCCCCGCCGTTCCCACCACCGTTGCCGTCCCCGTTCCCACCACCGTTGCCCTCGTCGCCGACGAAGATCCTCACGGTGGAGCCCTGGACGACCTCGGTCTTGCTGCGGGGATCCTGGGAGATCACGTACCCGACCTTCTGCGGATCGTCCGTCTTGACGCGGACGATGTCGACGACCAGTCCGAGCGATCGGAGGAGCTCCGCCGCCACGTAGCCTCGCACGTCGACCACCCGCGGCATCGTGACCTTGGCCGGGACACCGGTCGAGATCTGGATCTGGATGAGGGTGCCGAGCGCGGTGATCGATCCGCCACCCGGGGTCTGACTGAAGACCTTGCCCTTCGGGCTGCTGTCGTCCACGACCTCGACGGACGCCCGGAAGCCGGCTTCCGACAGGGTCGTGATCGCGTTCTTCCGATTCAACCCGATGACGCTCGGGACAGGGCCCTCCGGCGGCTTCGGTGGGTCGGGGAACCCGATCGCCGGGAGTCCCTGCATCACCCTCGACATGAACGAGACCCAGATCGGCGCCGCGACGGTGCCGCCGAAGACCGAGCCCATCGAGTATGGATTCCCGGGCGAGCCCACCCAGACCACGGTCGTGAACTGCTTCGTGTAGCCACCGAACCAGACGTTCGTATTCTCCTGCGCCGTGCCGGTCTTGCCCGCGACGGGCCAGCTGCCCCAGCCGCCGAACGCGCTCGCCGCCGTGCCCGAGACCGGGACGGCCTCGAGCATCGATGTGATGAGGCGTGCGTCCCCCTGTTTGAGCACGGGGTCGCAGACGCGCTCGTGCTCCATGAGCATCTCGTCGTCCCGCTCGATCGATTGGACGGTGTAGAGGTCACAGTGCCGGCCGTCGTTCGCGATCGTCTGGTAGCCCGCGGCCATGTCGACGGGCGAGATCGCCACCGAGCCCGTCGCGAGGGCCGGGACCGCGAGCAGGCCCTCCGTCGTGGGATCCATCCCGATCATCTGCTCGGAGATGTCCGCGACCACGTTCGCGCCGACGTCGAGGATGAGCTGCGCGAAGACGACGTTGATCGAGTCCTCGGTGGCCGTGTACAGGTCGACGAGCCCAACGCCGCTCCCTTCGGCGTTCGAGACGCAGTGATCCTCGTCGTCCCACGCGGGCGAGCACCACGGCGAGGAGCTGGAGTAGGTCTGCGTGGGCGGGATGCCCCGCTTGAACGCGCCGGCGAGCACGAACGGCTTGAACGCCGATCCGGGCTGGTGGCCGGTGGTGGCGAGGTCGAGCTTCTTCTCCTGGTAGTTGCGGCCGGAGAGGATCACCTTCACCGCGCCCGTCCGGTTGTCGACCGTCACGATGGAGACGTCGGGAGGCGGCGAGCCGGCCGGCGGCGTGATCGAGACCCGCAGCGGCTTCCGTGCCTCCTGCTCGGCCCACGACTGCCAGTCGGGCTCGAGGGTGGTGTGGATCTCGAGGCCTCCCTCGTACAGCTCGCGGGTACGCGCCTTCTGGGTCCTCCCGAGCGACGTGAACTCGCCCGACTCGTTCTCGACGATCTGGTCGGTCAGGTACTTGACGAAGAACGGGGGAAATCTGCGGATCGCCTGCCCGGCGGTGCGGGGCAGCCGGAGCGGGAACTCCCGAACCCGGGCCAAGCGCTCCTCGCTGATCCATCCGAGTGCCTCCATCCGCTTGAGGACGTCGTCGCGCCGAACGCGCATCTTGTCCGGATGATCGATCGGGTCGAAGTACTCCGGCGCCCGGATCATGCCGGCGAGCGTGGCTCCTTCGGCCAAGGTGAGGTCGCGCGCGGGCTTCCGGAAGTAGAACTGCGCCGCCGTCCCGACGCCGTAGACGCCGTTCCCCATGTAGACCTGGTTGAGGTAGAGCTCGAAGATGCGCTCCTTCGAGTACGTCTGCTCGACGCGGATCGCCAGCGCGAGCTCCTGGATCTTTCCCTCCACGCTGTCGTCGAAGCTCTGCTGGCCGAGGGCGCTGCCGACCAGCTGCTGGGTCAGCGTCGAGCCGCCCTGGACCACCTCGCCGGCCCGCGCGTTCTCGATGATCGCCCGGATCAGGGACGACATGTCCAGCGCGCCGTGCTGGAAGAAGTCCGAGTCCTCGATCGCGAGGACCGCCCGCTGGGTGGCGCGCGAGATCCCGCCGAGCTCGACGATCTCCCGGTTGTGGAGGTAGACGCGGGTGAGGACCGAGCCGTCGGCAGCGTAGATCGTCGAGCGCTCCGGGAAGCGCGGGATCCGCGTGAAGTCGGATCCGAGCGCGTCGAGCCGGGAGCGGATCTCGTTCACCCCGAGCCCCGCAGCGGCGAAGGGCGGGGCGAGCACGGCGGCGGTGAGGATCGACGTCGCGAGGATCACGGGGATGAGCAGGAGCGCCGCGATCGGCTTGAACGAGACGCGATCGCGGACGGGTCGAGGCCCGCGCATCGATCGGGGGCCGGAGGGGCCCCCCGGTGGCGGAGGTCCCGCCGGGCGGCGACCGGTGTCCACGCTCATGGGGTCCCATCAGGATACGTCGGATCTCCTCTCCACTTGCTCGGTACGATGCGCCTCCATGCGCCCACGCCTCCGCCGCTCGTTTTCCGTGCCGGTGCTCGTGGTGAGCACGATCCTCGGCACCATCCTCGGCACCGCGCTCGGCGCCGTGGGCGCCACGGCGCCGCCGACCACCCCCGTGCGCGTGATCGAGGTCCAGGGGCCGATCGACCGACCGCTCCTCGCGTTCCTCGAGGAGCGGCTCGCGGAGGCAGAGCGGGCCGGAGCGATCGTGGTGCTGCAGCTGAACACGCCGGGGATGCTCGGGGAGAACGGCCTCGCGCTCGCGGACCGGGTGGCCCATCTCCGTGTCCCGGTCCTCAGCTGGGTGGGGCCGGTGCCGGCGAAGGCGAGCGGTGGGGGCCTGCTGCTCATGCTGGCGTCCTCGCTCGCCGGGGTGGCACCCGGCTCGCAGACGGGCCCTCTCCTCCCCGTGGACGTCCTGCGTCCCGAGGCGGGCCCCGCGGACCTGCGGTCGCGGATCGAAGGGTGGCTCACCCTGCGAGGTCGGTCCGACGTCGACCTCGATGCGCTCGAGCGACCGCTGGCCGCTCGCGAGGCGTTGGCCTCCGGGGCTGCCCACGCGGCGACCTACACCGTCCCCGAGTTCTTGATCGCCGTGGACGGGATGACGGTCCGGACCCCTGCGGGAGATGTCGTGCTGCGGACCCGGGTGGCGACCACGCAGGCGGAGGCCGGCGAGCGCACCGTCGACATCCGCTTCGAGGAACCGGGCGTGATCGGCCGGGTCCTCCACGCGGTGGCCACCCCATCGATGGTGTATTTCCTGCTTGTCCTGGGTCTGGCGGCGATCGCGTTCGAGCTCACGCAGCCCGGCTTCGGCTTCGCGGGGTTCAGCGGCGTCGCGCTGGTGGTGCTCGCCGTGTACGGGCTCACGGTTGCCGCGCCGTCGTGGGGCGGGCTGGGGCTGTTGGCTCTGGGGATCGGTCTGTTGGTGCTGGACGTGCGGCTGCGGAGCCTGAGCTGGCCCACGTGGGTGGGCCTGGTCGCGTTCGGCGCCGGATCGATCCTCGCGTGGCGGCACGTCGATGACTCGATCGCGATCAGCCCGTGGCTGATCGGCGGCGCCGTGCTCGCGAGCCTCCTCTACTACGGGTTCGGGCTGACCGTCGCGCTGCAGTCGCGGGATCGGATCGTCGGGACCCAGCGCGGACTCGTCGGCCTGGTGGGAGAGGCGAGGGGACGCCTGGCGCCGGACGGTCCCGTGTTCGTGAAGGGCGCACTCTGGCGGGGCAGGACGGACGGTGACCCGATCGAACCGGGGACGCCGATCCGGGTTCGCGGCGTCGACGGCCTCATCCTCCGGGTGGCGCCGGAGCTGACCCGACCGATGGAAGACGCTGGCGTGTAAGGGTTCCGCCGTCATCGTGAGAACGTGTGGCGGCCGGAAGCTTCCCCGGGAAAGGGGAATCTCCTTCCCCTCGTTCTGCGAACAACCAGGTAGATGGCGCTCGAGGAGGCGTTGGCCGGCTGGCAGGGACTCGCCGCGTGCCGCGGCGAGGATTCCTCCTTCTACTTCGCGCCGAGCTACTTCGAGAAGCGGGGCGAGAAGCTCGCGCGAGAGGCGGTCGCCAAGCGGATCTGCGCCGTCTGCCAGGTGCGCCAGGCCTGCCTCGAGTACGCGCTTGAGACCCGTG
Organism: Actinomycetota bacterium; assembly: GCA_050695275.1. GTDB lineage: Bacteria > Actinomycetota > UBA4738 > UBA4738 > HRBIN12 > JAJNBA01. The sequence goes on from JBOGVC010000204.1 coordinate 4,950, forward strand.
AGGGGCACGGGGTGTGGGGTGGCCTGAACGAGACGGAGCGTCGGGCCATCCTGCGACGGAAGGCGCTCGAAGCGAGCTGACCGCCCGCCGTTCCGGCCCCGTCTGAGAGGATGCGGCCGATGCGTGACGCGGACATCCTCGAGCGTCTCGGCGAGCTGGGCCTGGAACTCCCCGCGCTGCCCCAGCCGGTCGCGAGCTACGTCCCCGTGAAGCGGGCCGGAGCGCTGGCGTTCGTCGCGGGACAGATCGCGATGGTCGACGGGCGCCTGTTGCATCCGGGCAAGCTGGGTCAGCAGGTCTCGGTCGAGATGGGGCAGGAGGCAGCCGCGCGGGCCGGGCTCCAGGCCCTGTCGGCGATCCGGGATCACCTCGGGGGAAGCTTCGATCGCCTCGTCCAGCTCGTGCAGGTCACGGTGTTCGTCGCCGCGGATGCGGAGTTCATCGAGCATCCCACGGTCGCGAACGGAGCCAGCGACGCGCTCGTCGCGGCGCTCGGGCCGGACGGGCGTCACGCCCGGGCGGCCGTGGGGGTGGCGTCGCTCCCCCTGGGGGCGTGCGTCGAGGTCGCCGTCACCGCCGAGGTGTCGGAGGAGCCCGGCGGCTCGCTATGACGAACGTGGGTACCGCAGGTCGCCCTCCCGTCGCGTGACGCCCCGCTGATCGAACCATCCGAGCAGGGGGACCGCGAACTTCCTACTCGTTCCCAGGGCCTCCCGGAAGGCGCTGACCGTGATCCCCGTCTCGCCTGCGTCCGCGACGATCGCCTCGGCGCGTTCGATCACCGCAGGGAGGAACACCAGGTCCGGGGCGACGCGGACCACGAGTCCGGCTCTCGTGGCCGCGTCCACCGCGTCGCGGCCGATCCCCCGGTCGGCCAGTTCCTTGATCGTCGGAGGCTGCGCCGGTTCGTCCGAGATCGCCTCGACCACGCGCAGCATCACGGGGTCGAGCTCCGGCCCGGGTCCCTCGTGCGACGGGAGGGCGACGGCTCCGGCCGTCCGGGTCAGGAGCCCGTCGTCGACGAGGCGGTCGAGGATCGCATCGACCACTCGGGGGTCGGGCGAACCCATCTCGGCGCGGAGATCCTCGGCGAGCGCGCGCCGAGCCGCTGCCAGAGGTTCGCCCTCCTCGAGGGGGTGGGCGGCGTGGTACGCGGACACGTGTGCGACCAGGGCGGGGCCGACGCGCGAGAGCAGGCCGTCCCGGAGGAGCCAATCCCCGGCCTGCGGGATGCCGGCGTCGGAGCCCGTGAGGACGAGAGCCTCCGAGGCGTGGACGGCCCCCCGCTCGTCGGCGAGGATCGCCGGGAGCTCGTGGCGCGCCGCCGCGGCGCGCCGAGCGAGCCGCGACTCCACCGATTTCGCGCGCCGCGGCGGCGCCGGATCGAGCACCGTCCCACCCCCGACGGTCTCCTGCCGCCCCGATTCCCGTAGGACGAACCGATCGGAGACGTCGAGCACGAGCGGCCGGGTCGTTGTGACGCGCACGTACGCGTCCCCGTCACCCTCGGTCGATCCCGGCCCGAGGATCCGGACCCTGGCATCCGCCTCCGCCGCGCCGACGTAGACCTTGAACGCGCCGCGGCCGGTCACGGGGTGCGCCAGTCCGCGGACGGGTCGGAAGACGGCGTCGAAGATCGTCGTGGGCCTCCACGCGCCCGGCGCGCCGACCACGTCGCCCCGCGCCAGGTCCCCCTTGCCGGTCCCGGCGAGGTTCGCCGCGACGCGCGCCACGGGGATCGCGCGCGTCGTGTCCCGCCTGTGCGTCTGCAGCGAACGGACCCGCGCCGTCCGCCCGTGGGGGTAGAGCTCCACGTCGTCTCCGACGGCGAGCGCCGTGCCGCCCAGCGTTCCCGTGACGACCGTGCCCGCCCCGGAGATCGTGAACACGCGGTCGACGAACAGCCGAGCCCGCGTCTCGGGAGGCGCCGCCGCCGAGGCCAGCAGGTCGTCGAGGGCCGCGCGGAGCTCATCGAGTCCATCACCGGTCGTCGCCGAGACCCGCACCAACAGGGCGCTCGCGAGCGCGCTGCCTTCGAGCCGATCCCGGATCTGCGCCTCCGCCAGATCGAGCGTCTCGCGGTCGACCAGATCCTGCTTCGTCAGCGCCACGACACCGCCCTCCACGCCGAGCACGTCCAGGATCGCGAGATGCTCCTCCGACTGCTGGCGCCATCCTTCGTTCGCGGCGACCACGAACAGGACGAGACGGACGGGACCCACGCCGGCGAGCATGTTGGCGATGAACCGCTCGTGTCCGGGGACGTCGACGAAGCCGATCTCGCGTCCGGACGGGAGCTCGCACCAGGCGTAGCCGAGGTCGATCGTGAGGCCTCGCCGCTTCTCCTCCTCCCACCGGTCGGGGTCCATCCCCGTGAGTCGGAGGATCAACGACGACTTGCCGTGGTCGACGTGGCCCGCGGTGGCCACGACGCGGAGCTCGGTCATCTACGCGTGAGCGTCGTCGCCACGATCGGGGTGGTCGTCGGGGGCTTCATCGTCGCCGTGGACGTCGTGATCGTGCTCCTCGTCGCCCTCGAGCGCGTAGTGCACCGCTCGGGCGAGGTGTCGGATCTGCGCGTCCGTCACGGTCCGGCAATCGAGCAGGACGAACCCGTCCTCCATGCGCGAGAAGGCCGAGGGAGTCCCGGTGCGGAGGCGAGCGGCGAACGACGGGCCATCCGGCACCCGGATCCGCACGCCCCACGACGGCAGGGACGTCCCGGGCATCGAGCCGCCGCCGACCGCCGACTCGCAGCGCACGACGCGCGCTCCCTCGAGCTCCCCGCCGATCGTCTCGGACAGGAGCTGGGCCCGGCTGCGGACGATCTCGGGAGACTCCCTGAGCATCCGGTACACCGGGATCTCCCCTTCCTTCCCGCTCGCGATGATCGCGAGCACCTGTTCGAGTGCGGCCATCTGCATCCTGCCGATGCGGACGGCGCGGGCGATCGGGTGCCGCCGGAGGCGCTCCAGGAGCGCCGTCTTCCCGACGATGATGCCGGCCTGCGGACCACCGAGCAGCTTGTCCGCGGAGAACGTCACGAGGTCGGCTCCCTGCTCCAGGGCGTCGGAGACCGAGGGCTCGTCGGCGGGATGCCCGTGACCGTGATGGAGGAGCCCCGAGCCGATGTCGTAGAGGAACGGGATGTCGTGCTTGCGAGCGAGGGCCGAGAGGTCGGAGGCCGCGGGCGCGGCAGTGAATCCGATCATGCGGTAGTTCGAGGGGTGCACCTTGAGGATCATCCCCGTCTTGTCCGTGAGCGCAGCTCGGTAGTCGCCGATCCGCGTCCGGTTCGTCGTTCCCACCTCGGCGAGCCGCGCTCCCGACGCCGCCAGGATGTCGGGGATCCGGAATTCACCCCCGATCTCGATCAGCTCACCTCGTGAGACGAGGACGGGCTTCCCTTTCGCGAGCGCGGCCATCGCCAGCAGGAGCGCGGCGGCGCAGTTGTTGACCACCATCGCTCCCTCCGCTCCCGTCAGTGCGGTGAGCAGGGTCTCGACGTGGCTGCCACGCCCGCCCCGTCGGCCGGTCCGCCGATCCACCTCGATGTCCGTGTAGGACCGGGCGGCCCGCGCGACTGCCCGCGCGGCTCGCTCGGGGAGCGGGGCGCGCCCGAGGTTGGTGTGGAGGATCACGCCGGTGGCGTTGATCACGGGCACCATGCCCTGCGCGGCTCCGGACGCGCGGCCGAGGGCTCGGGCCAGCAGCACCTCGTCTGGCGGCGGGTCCTCGCCGCCGGCGGCAGCCGACCGCACCTCGGCGAGGACGTCCTCGAGCATCCGCTTCAGCAGCGGTCGCCCGAGTGTCGACGCGGCGCGTCGAGCGGGGTCGGAGCGCAGGAGCGCATCCACCGAGGGGACCTTCCGGCGGACGTCGACGGCCATCGTTCGGGCAGCCTATCGCTCGCCGCCGCCCTCCCACCCTCGGGCCTGGTGCGCGCCGGCCTCCGTTAGGATGGCCCCGGATGGACATCCGCGAGGCCGCGTTCGAGAGCTCCCAGGTCGCCTCGATGATCCGGGGCGGCGGACTCGACGTCGAGGTCATGCCCAGCGGGGAGTTCTCCACCGAGGAGATGATCCTCAACATCGGTCCGCAGCACCCGTCCACCCACGGCGTCCTCCGCGTGGTCCTCGAGCTGGACGGCGAGGTGATCACGAAGGCGGAGCCGGTCATCGGCTACATGCATCGGGCGGCCGAGAAGCTCGCCGAGTACCGCGACGCTCGACAGGTCCTCGTCCTGATGAACCGGCACGACTGGATCTCCGCGTTCAACAACGAGCTCGGCTGGACGATCGCCGTCGAACGGCTCGCCGGCATCGAGGTGCCCGAGCGCGCCCAGTGGATCCGCACGATGTTCGCGGAGTGGAACCGGATCCTCAGCCATCTGATGTTCAGCGGCTCCTACCCGCTCGAGCTGGGTGCGATGACCCCGATCTTCTACGCGTTCCGGGAGCGCGAGATGATCCAGGACCTGATGGAGTCCGCGACCGGCGCGCGGATGCATCACTCCTACTGCAGGGTCGGCGGGCTCAAGGACGACCTCCCGCGCGGCTTCCTGAAGCGATCGGCGGAGGTCCTTGCGGAGACCAGGAAGCGGATCGGGGAGTTCGAGACACTGATCATGGGGAACGAGATCATCTACGCGCGGACGCGCGACGTGGGCCTCCTCCCCGCCGAGACCGCGATCGCGTTCGGCACGTCCGGCCCGGTGCTCCACGCGAGCGGCATCCCGATGGACCCTCGCAAGGACGAGCCGTACGAGAAGTACGCGGAGGTGGAGTTCGACGTGCCGGTCGGCACGAAGGGGGACTGCTACGACCGTCTGTGGGTGCTGATCGAGCGGATGAAGGAGTCCTGCAACATCATCGAGCAGTGCATGGACAAGCTCCCTCCGGGCGAGTTCCGGGCCCCGAAGCTCCCGAAGACGCTCAAGATGGAGGGCGAGGTCTACGTCCGGACCGAGAACCCGCTCGGCCTGATGGGCTACTACGTCGTGGGTGACGGCAAGAAGCAGCCGTACCGGCTGAAGATGCGGACGGCATCCTTCTCCAACGTCAGCGTGATCCCCGCGATGCTTCCGGGCACCCTGGTGCCGGACCTGATCGCCATCCTCGGTTCGATCTTCTTCGTCGTGGGGGACGTCGACCGCTGACCGAGCACGCTGGCTCGGTGCCGGCGGGCGTGCTCACGGCTCAATGTTCGTCCCGATCGAGCCGATACCCACGTGGGGATGAACATCGAGCACATCGGCTCGTTCCGCACCCGCACCGCGGATGACGGATCGCTCGAGGTCTGGGCGCGAGGCTGGCGCCTGGAGTCCCAGCTGTATGCGCTGATCCCGATGGGCATCGCGCTGATGTTCCTCCTCGCTCCGATGCCCCTCCCGATGCGGGTCGTCGGCGCCGCGATCCTGGTCGGTGCGACCTTGTTCGTCTTCCGGATGACGAAGCCCGGTCTCCTGCTGACGTCCGAAGCGATCTCCATCGTCAGCGTCATCCGCACCCAGCGGTTCCCGTGGGAGCACGTCAGCGGGTTCATGGGGGAGCGGAGTCACGACGAAGCCCGCGTGCTGATGGTCTTGGAGGACCAGCGGCAGATCTCACTCCCCGGGACGCTCGATCCCGAGGAGCTCGATCCGTACGGCGACGAGGGGCAGATGCTGTCGGCGGCGGACCAGCTGAACCATCTCCGTGAAGTTGCGATCTCGGGTGGCCTCCCGGCACCGATCCCCGTCGTGCATGCCCCCGCTCCTCCGGCCCGCATCGGCGACGACGACGGCTCGCGGAAGGATCGGCGCCACGAGCGGAAGGAGCTCCGGGCCGCTCTGAAGGCCGTCCGTCTCCCCAAGGCCGGCGCGCCGACGATCGACCCCGAGCCCCATGAGGAGCCGGCCCCTCCACGCCGCCGGCGTCGGCGGAGCCGCGCCGAGCCCGTCCCCGAGCTCACCCCGGTGACGATCGCCGAACCCGAAACGCCTGTTCGCCGCCGATCGACCGAGCCGCCGCCGACCGGCCTCCCGTCGCACTACCCGACGCCCGTGTACATCCCCCAGGCCGAGTACGCGCAGATGCTCCGCGACCAGAAGGCCGCCGAGAAGGCCGCCGCGACCGCGGCCGCCGAGCTCGCCCGGCTGGCCGACGACGAGGCATTGAACGAGCTCGCCGAGAAACAAGAGTTCTCGGACTGGACCTCGTAGTCCCGGATCAGATCTGCCGGTTGAACCAGGTCCCTCCCGGACCGGTGTAGCTGAAGGCTTCGCTCCAGACACCGATCGTCTTGCCGGTGTTCGTGATGGCGATCTCCCCGTAGTCACCGTAGAACTCCTGGAACCCGGCGGCCGTCTTGTAGCCGGCGCCCGAGGTCGCGTCGGAGATGTTGACCGCTGCGGTCCAGGTCACCCCACCGTCGGTGGAGCTCCGGTACCAGACGTTCCAGGCGTCGTGGTTCCCACCGTTCGTGTGCGCGAACCAGACGCGCACGTCCCCGGCACCTCGTGACTCCACGACGGGACCGGTGGCCTGCTCGCTCGCCGGCGAGAGCGGCGTGCGAGCGGACCACGTCAACCCACCGTTCGTCGAACGCTTGGAGAAGACCACCTGCTTGCCGAAGGGCGTCGTGGCCCCGTCGTAGACCATGACGAGGTTCCCCGCGGCGTCGGCGGACACGCCGTTGTGTCCCATGTAGAAGTCCGAGTAGCAGCCGGCGGCGACGCACGATTCGCCGAGCTCGACGGAGTCCACCAGGACGTTCTGCCAGGAGGCTCCCTGGTTCGACGAGACGAAGGCATGGTGTTGCACCTGGCCCTCGGGGGTCGACCCCTGGCCGCCGTAGAGGATGCTGCTCTCGGAGAACACCACGGTGCCGTTGGACAGGACGTCCGCGTCGTAGGCGTAGAAGTACCTCGGCCCGTTGACCACCTTCGTCTGGGTCCAGGTCGCGCCGGCGTTGTGGGACTGCGCCACGTAGGGATCACCGGCGTTCGGACCGTTCCACGACACGTAGACGTGCTGGCCGTCGTCGCTCATCGCGAGCACCGGCTTGTCGTTCCACGACACCTGTCCGTAGGTCGCCACCGGTGTCGACCACGTCTGCCCGTGGTTCGTGGACTTCGTGAACACGACGTTGTAGCCGTTCATGTAGAGGGCGTACACGTGTCCCGTGCTGGGGACGACCTCGATGATCGGGTCGAACTGCCCAGAGCCTTTGCACGCGCACAGGGGGACGCCGGGACCCCAGGTGGCGCCGCCGTCCGAGGAGATCTCGAGCGCCATCCACGGTGACGGGCAGTTGCCCGGGCAGGGCTTCGGCGCGTAGCGCGTGGTGAGCATGTAGACGAACGGGGCGTTGGGGTCGGCCGCGATCGCCGGCTCCCAGTCATCGGTCCCGACGTTCATCAGTTGCTCGCCGGCCCACCCCGGGGCGGCGGCGAGGACGACCTGTTCCCGTTGGCCGAAGGTGCCGGCGGCCCGCGCTTCGCGCAGGGCATCCAAGCGGAGCTCGGTCGTGATCTGCTGCTCCAGCCGCTCGTCGGTGCCTCCGGGCGCGCGACCGCGGAGGGCGCTCGGAGCGTTCATCACGAGCGCCAGCGCCGATGCCAGCACCACCAACGCGAGTGCGGTGAAGAGACCCGAGATCATCCGTGCGTGCATCGATGCGCCTCCCGTCGTCCTGGGCAGATCGCCAACGTCCTGGGCATGGGACCGATATCAGGGGGAAGAGCGTGCATCGTATCCTTCCCCGGTGCCGGCGCGCCAGTCCGGTGGGATGTGCCGGTCGGGGGGCCGGATCAGGAGCCGATGTTGAACCAGGTTCCCCCGGGCCCGAGCCAGCTGAAGCCTTCGGCCCAGGCGGCGATCGTCTTCCCATTGCTCATGACGGCGATCTCGCCGTAGTCGCCGTAGAACTCCAGGAAGCCTTCGGCGTTCTTGTACGCCGCGCCGGAGCCGGCGTCCGAGATCCGGACCGCGGTCGACCAGGTCGCCCCTCCGTCCGTCGACCGCCGGTACCAGATGTTCCAGCGGTGCTCCGGCCGTCGTTGCGCGAACCAGAGCCGGACGTCGCCGTTCCCGGTGGCTTCCGCCGCGGGAGCCGTCGTCATCCGGCCGATCGTGGAGACGGTGATCCGCGGCGTCCACGTGCGGCCACCGTCCGTCGACGTGCGAACGAAGATCCGTTGCGGGCCGAGGCGTGCGGTCGCGCCGTCGAACGCGAAGACGAGATCGCCGTCGGTATCGGCGGTCACCGCGTTGTGGCCCCCGTAGAAGTCCGCGTAGCACAGATCGCTCACGCACGGCTCGCCGAGCTCGACCACGCCCAGGGTGGTGATCGACCACGTCGCCCCGCGATCGCGCGAGATGAAGGCGTGGTGATGCACCTGGCCGACGGCGCTCGCCGCCGGACCCGAGTAGTCGAAGCTCGCCTCCGAGAAGATCGCGGTCCCGTCCGGGAGGACCTCGGCGTCCATCGCGAAGAAGTACCGCTCGCTGTCCACGAGCTTGGTCTGTGTCCACGTGGCCCCGAAGTCGTGGGACTGCGCGGCCCACGGGTCTCCGCCGGTCGGACCGTTCCACGACACGTAGACGTGCCGACCGTCATCGCTCGTCGCGAGCACGGGTTTGTCGTTCCACGAGACGTTCCCGTACGTGGGGACCGGCGAGGACCACGTCTGCCCGTGGTTCGTGGACCGCTGGAAGACGACGTTGTAGCCGTTCATCCAGAGGGCGTAGACGTGCCCCGTGCTCGGCACGACTTCGATGATCGGATCGAACTGTCCCTTGCCCTTGCACGCGCACAGAGGGACTCCGGAACTCCACGTCAGACCGTTGTCGCTCGAGATCTCGAGGGCGATGTGCGGGACCGGACAGTTGCCGGGGCACGGCTTCGGCTGGCCGTAGCGGGTCGTCAGGAGGTAGACGTAGGACGCGCGCGGATCGGCGGCGATCGCCGGCTCCCAATCGTCGGTCCTGGGGTTCATCAACCGCTCGCCCGTCCACCCGGGCGCCGCGGCGACGGCGACGCGCTCACGCGTGCCGAACGTCCCGGCCGCCCGTGCCTCGCGGAGCGCGTCCATGCGGAGCTCGGTCGTGAGCCGTTGCTCCAGCCGCTCGTCGTTGGCTCCGGGCGCGCGACCAGGTCCGTGGAGCGCACCCGGACCGTTCATCGCGAGCGCCAGCGCCGATGCCACCACCACCATCGCGAGAACGGTGGAGAGACCAGAGATCATCCGTGCGTGCATCGAAGCGCCTCCCATCGTCCCGGGCGGTTCGCCTGCATGACCAGGGCGGAGATCCCGGTGAAGGAGGCATCGTATCCCTCCAGATCGCGGCAGCGCCAGGTGTGGCGGGGTGTGCCGGGTACCCTGCTCGGATGCGCGGGCCGGACACCCGAGACCCTCATCTGTGGAGAGGCGCGCGGGTGGTCCCGTCGATGCTGGTGCTCGCGCTCTTCCTCGGTCCGCTCGTCCTCGTGTTCCTCGGCTCCCTCCGACCGATCGGGACGACCCCTCCAGTCACGATCGACCTGGTGCCGTCGGGCGCCGGTCTGTCGAACTACGGAGAGCTGCTGGGACGCGACGTGCTCCGCCGGCAGGCGCTGAACTCCCTCCTGGTGGCCGCGGTCGCCGTCCCCCTCGGCACCCTGGTCGCCTCCTGGGCCGGGTTCGCGATCGCCCGGCTGCCCCGCAGGGCTGCCCTGTTGCTCCTGGGACTCACGCTGGTTGCCGCGGTGGTCCCGGCGTCGACGCTGTTCGTCGGCCGTCTCGTGCTGTTCCGCATCGCGGAGCTCACCGACTCACCGGTTCCCTTGATCGCGCCCGCGCTCATCGGGGTGTCGCCGCTCCTGGTGCTGCTGTTCGCGTGGAGCTTCCACACCGTCTCCGGCGACGTGTACGACCTCGCTCGAGAGGCGGGACTGGGGCCGCTCCGCACGTGGTGGTCCGTGGCGCTGCCGATGCGCATCCCGGTGGTGGGGGTCGCCGCGGCGATCGCGTTCATGGTCTCGTGGGGCAACCTGACCGATCCGCTGCTGTACGTCTACGACGAACGCTGGTACACGCTCCCGCTCGGCCTGGCGTCGCTCGCTCAGCTCCCGTCCACGGATCACGGGCTGATGCTGGCCGGCGCCGTCCTCGCGATCGTTCCCGTGCTCGTCACCGCGTTCCTCATCCAACGGTTCGTTTCCGATCGAAGGTGGGCATGACGAGATCCTCCCGGTACGCCGGCGCCCTCGTCGTGTTCGCCCTCGCGGTCGGCGCGGTCGGTTGCGAAGAAGCGGCCGAAGGCCCGGCGCGGATCACGGTCATGGTCGCGGGCGATCCCGCCGAGATCGACGCGTATCGAGCCGTCGTCGACGCCTTCGACGGCTCACAGGACGGAGTCGACGCGGAGCTCCAACCCTTCGCCGAACGCGACGAGCTGATCGCGCGGCTCGGCACGTCGATCGCCGGCGGCGAGCCCCCCGACCTCTTCCTGATGAACTACCGCTTCTACGGGCAGTTCGCCGCCCGGGACGCGCTCGAGCCCGTCGGACCGTTCCTCGATGCCTCCTCAGCGCTCTCCGCGGGCGACTTCTTCGACACGGCGATGACGCCGTTCCAGTGGGACGGCGAGCAGATGTGCCTCCCGCAGAACGTGTCGAGCCTCGTCGTGTACTACAACGCCGACCTCTTCGAGGCGGCGGGCGTGCCCTTGCCGGCGAGCGGGTGGTCGTGGGACGAGATGGTCGACGCCGCGGAGCGCTTGACGCGCGACGATGATGGCGACGGGACGGTCGACGTGTACGGCCTCGGCGTGGACCCGGAGATCATCCGCGTCGCCCCTTTGATCTGGTCCAACGGCGGAACCCTCGTGAACGATGAGACGTCGCCGACCAGGTTCGCGCTCGACGGACCCGCCGTCGCGGCGCTGGAGCGGTTCCTCGATCTCCGGACCCGCGGCGTCACGCCGACCGACGAGGAGGCCGAGGCGGAGGATCTCGAGACCCGTTTCCTGAACGGGCGGCTCGCGATGCTGCTGGAGTCCCGTCGCGTCGTGCCGACCCTGCGGACGATCACGGAGTTCTCCTGGGACGTCGCCGGCTTCCCCGGGATGGACGCGCCGGCGTCGGTGCTCCATTCGGATGCGTACTGCATGACGGCGGCATCGCACGAGAAGGATGCCGCGTGGACGTTCCTCGAGTTCGCGTTGGGCCCTGAGGGACAGCGGATCGCGGCGGAGTCGGGACGCACCGTGCCGTCGCTGCGGTCCGTGGCCGAGACCGACGCGTTCCTGGATCCCGACGCTGATCCCGCCCACTCGGAGGTGTTCGTCGAGCAGATCCCGTACCTGCGATCCGTTCCCGTGATCTCCACGTGGCCGGAGATCGAGGACACGGTGAACGGGCTGCTCGAGGAGGCGTACTACGGGGGCGGCCGGGCGCTCGAGGTGGCGATCGAGCTCACACGGAGCACCCGTGACCAGTTCGCGCGCGCCGAGGGCTGATGGAGAGGTCCGAGCGCCGGATCCTGTGGCTCATGGCGGCGCCGTTCGTGATCGGCGTCTCCGCGCTCGTGATCGTCCCGGCTGCCGGCTCGCTCGCGATGGCGTTCTCGGAATGGGATCTCGTGCGTTCGCCTCGCTTCGTCGGCGCCGCCAACTTCCGCGAGCTGTTCGACGATCCCGTGTTCCGGATCTCCCTCCGGAACAGCCTGTCGTTCGCGCTCACGGCCGTGCCGGTCCGGCTCGTGGGCGCGCTCGCGCTGGCGCTCCTCCTGCATCACCGCAGCAAGCTCCTCGCCGCGGGCCGCGTGGCGGCACTGATCCCGACGGTGATCCCGGACGCGGCCTACGCGCTCCTGTGGATCTGGATCCTCAACCCGCTGCACGGGCCCCTGAACCTCGCCCTGGGGGCCGCGGGTCTGCCGACGCCTGCGTGGCTGACCCAGCCCACGCCCGCCCGTTGGGGGGTCGTGCTGATGTCCGCGTTCCAGCTCGGCGAGGGGTTCCTCCTCGCGCTGGTCGCTCGGCGACAGGTGCCGGACGAGTTGTACGAGATCGCCTCACTGAGCGGAGCGGGACGCTGGTCGAGGTTCGTCAGGGTCACCCTCCCCGTGATGGCTCCGGTCCTGCTGCTCATCGCGATGCGCGACACGATCGTCACGCTCCAGGGAACGTTCGTTCCCGCGCTCGTCGTGACCGAGGGAGGGCCGCCGCCGTACGCGACGACCTATCTCCCGCTCTTCATCTACCGGAACGCGTTCGAGTACCTGCGGTACGGATACGCATCGGCAGCCACGGTCGCGATGCTCGTCGTCACGGCGTCGATCCTGTGGCTGCAGTACCAGCTCGTGATCCGATGGCGGGGGCGGTTCGTGCCGGCTCCGTGAGGCACCGTCCGCTCAGGTCCACGAAGGACCGTGCAGGCCCGGCGTCGCGAGGAGGAGCCAGCGGAGCCGGCCGAGCGCCGAGGGGTCGACCAGCAGGGTGGCCCGGCTCCTCCCGCTCCACGTGCGGACGGCGTCGAGCCCCTCGCGACGGTCGAGCAGCTCGGCCTGCCAGCGGAGCTGCTCGTGGACCCAGTGGTCGTAGCCGAGCGCGGTGAGCGCGTGTCGCTGCGTGACGCTGGGGAACGCGATCAGCCCCTGGTGCTCGGCGTGCTCGCCGATGAGCTCGAAGTCGAGGCCGGACGTGATGTCGGTTTCGCCCGGCCGTTCGAGGAGGTCCTCGACCGGTCGGTGTGCCCGGTACCCGTGGGGCGGACCCCCCGGCTCGCCCACCCCGCCGTAGTCGATCAGGAGCGCGTAGCCGGGGTGGGCCAGCCTGGCCGCCACCTCCTCGATGAAAGCCGTCGCACCCTCGGGGAGCACGGTTTCCTCGTCGACCGAGAGGGGGACGTCGTGGATCGGCGACGGATCGCGCAGGCGTTCGACGAGTCGATCGCCCTCGAGCCCCACCATGATCTCCTTGGTCCCCGACGCGGTGCCGCGCAGGCGGCGGAACGGGAGGTTGTCCAT
>JBOGVC010000205.1:0-4112 GCA_050695275.1 Actinomycetota bacterium
CCGACATGAACTTCGGTGGCGTCCAGGGCGGTGCGATGCCGTGGGTCGTGGAGCAGCCCGCCGACGACGTCGCGGTCGATCCCTACGGCCACCTGAGCACGGAGTTCGTCGTGACGCCGGAGTTCGAGCGCATGTGGACGGCGGCCCTGGCGCACTGTCACAAGCGGTTCGAGGGGAAGCGCGGGCTGTACCGGAAGGCGCCCACCGGGGGGATCGGCGCCTTCACGCCCGACAGCTTCCCGGTCTTCGATCGCTTCGTGGAGAACGCCTACGTGGTCGCCGACTCGAACCACGGCTACAAGATGATCGGGATCGGGCAGCTGGTCGCGAAGGAACTGCTGGGGGAGCCGCAGGCGCTGCTGGAGCCCTTCGGGTTCTCCCGGTTCGCCGAGGGCCGGCTCCACCCGGTCAGTCACTCGCCGTACCCGTGGAGCTGAGGGTGACGGATCAGCCCTCCACGCGGGCGCTCCCACTCGAGTTCGACCTTCCGGTGCACGGCGGCTTCGCGCCGGCGGGTATCGGTGAGACGTTCCCCGACGATGCGCCCGATGCCGAGGAGCTCGAGATCGCGGGGGAGCCGGGACAGGATCCGGTCGCGGCGTTCCGTCGCACGCTGGGCATGTTCGCGACCGGGGTCACGATCATCACCACCCAGGACGCCGAGCAGGTCCATGGCATGACGGCCAACGCGTTCATGTCCGTCTCGCTCCGGCCGCCGCTCGTGGTGATCTCCGTCGACCGAAGGGCCAAGATGCACGCGCTCCTGCATGAGGGACGCCGGTATGGGATCAGCGTGCTCGCAGACGAACAGCGCAGCCTCTCCGATCGGTTCGCCGGCAGGACGAGCGACGGCCCGGAGGAGGTCGAGTTCGAGCTGGTGCACGAGACGCCGCTCGTCCGTGGTGCGCTGGCTCACCTCGTGGCGAGGGTCGTGCGCTCGAACTGGGGTGGCGACCACTCGCTGTTCGTGGGACAGGTCGAGTACGCCCGGTACGGAGAAGGACAGCCGCTGTTGTTCCACGGCGGGCGGTACGAGCATCTGCTCGAGCGTGCCCCCGTGTTCTCATCCCTGCCGCCGGAGATCCTCGCCGCGATCACTGCCGAGGGAGAGGAGCGATCGTTCCAGCCCGGCGACGTCGTCGTCCGGAACGAGGACCCTGGGGATGAGCTCTTCGTGATCCTCGAGGGTGAGGTTCGGGTCGAGCGGAGGGGCAACCCGCTGGCGACGTTCAGCGCGGGAGAGTTCTTCGGGGAGATCTCCGTGTTCGACGGACGCCCCCGGAGCGCGGATGTCGTCGCCGCGACGTCGCTGCGGACGCTCGCGATCTCCCGTGAACTCGTCCGCGCGGCGCTCGAGCGCGAGCCGAAGGCCGCCTGGGCGATGCTCGAGGTGCTGGCCGGCCGGCTCCGCGACGACTGATCTAGCCGAGCTCCGGCAGCTCCTCGAGCCACGCCGTTCGATGGCCCGTCTCGTCCCAGAGCACGGGGAAGAACGACTCGTCCATCGCCGTGTCGCCGTGGCGCCGGTAGCGCGAGTAGATCAGGTCGACGTTCCGATGATGGAAGCGCGCGGTGGTGGGGAGCATGTGCGAGACGAGGGCCATCCGGGCCACCGTGCCGCTCGTGTTCGGTTCGGAGCCGTGCCACGTGAGGTTGTGGTGGAACGCGCCGCCGCCGGGCTTCACGACGACCGGGACGATCTCCATCTCGGCGTCGGCGGGCTTCGCGTCCCGGACTCCCGCCAGCCAGTCCTCCGGCGCGTGGAACTGCGAGCGCTCTGGCGGGGTCCACGGCCAGTGGTTCGATCCGCGCACGTACGCGATCGGTCCGGCGTCGGCCTGTGTCTCGTGCAGCGACATCCAGCACGTCACCATCTCCGGCGGTACGAGGTAGTCCGCGTACGAGCCGTCCTGGTGGAAGCCGATCGCCTTCGTCCCGGGAGGCTTCCAGAGCACGTTGTCCTGGAGGATCCGCACCCCCGGGTAGCTCATCAGCTGCGCGGCGAGCCGGCCGATCCTCGCCGACAGGACCTGCGCCGCGATCACGGTGTCGGCGCGCCAGGCGTTGCAGAGCTGCCGGGTTCGGTCCTCCGGGTCCCGGCCCTTGACCCAATTGACCTCGTCCGGCTTGATCCCCGTCTCGTACTCGCCGTCGAACAGCCGGAGGTAGCGCTGTTCCAGCAGCTCCAGCGCCTTGTCGGAGATCAAGCCTTCCTCGACCACGAGGAACCCGTCCCGGTGGAACGCCTCGACCTGCTCGGGGGTGAACGACTCGACCAGCGTCGCCATGACTACGAGCGGGGTCTCGTCTTCTCGGGATCGTAGAAGGGGAAGCGGACGACCCGTGCGCCGATCCGCTTCTGGTGCCCGTCCAGCTTGCCGACCTCGAGCCCGGTGTCGACGTCTCGGTGCGGGACCGCGACGCGGGCAAGCGCGATGTTCTTCTTGAGGATCGGGGAGCGGGTCCCGCTGGTCACGACGCCCACCTGCTGACGACCGGCGTAGACGCCGTCGCCGTGGCCCGCCGGCTCGTTGCCCTCCAGCTCCAGCCCGACCAGGGTCCGCTGGGGGTGCGCACGACGCTCGCGGAGCGCCTCGCTGCCCACGAAGTCTTCGTCCTTGCCCTCGGTCACGGTGAAGCCGATCCCCGCCTCGAACGGGTCGATCTGGTCGTCGAACTCGGAGCCGGCGAAGATCAGGCCCGCCTCGATACGCAGCATGTCGAGCGCGTCGAGGCCGAGGGGGGCGAGGCCGTGCTTCTCTCCGGCCTCCCACACGGCGTCCCACACCGCAGGTGCGTCCTTCGGATGACAGAAGATCTCGTAGCCGAGCTCGCCGGTGTACCCGGTCCTCGAGATCACCGCCGGAAGGCCCTTCGCTCCACCGATCCGCCCCACCGAGAATCGGAACCACCCCAGCCCCTCGAAGGGCGTCTGGGCCGGCGGGACCCACACGACCTCCTTCAGCAGCTCACGGCTCGCGGGACCTTGCACGGCCACGTTGTGGAGGTGGTCGGTGGATTCCTTCACGAACGCGTTGAGGCTGAGCCGAGCGGCCTGTTCCCTGATCCACACGCCGTCGTACTCGGCACCGCCGACGAACCGGAAGTTCGTGTCCGCGATCCGGAAGATCGTCGCGTCGTCGATCATGCCGCCCGCCTCGTTGCACATCGCGGTGTAGACGACCTGTCCGTCGGCGAGCCGCCGGATGTCGCGAGTCACGGTGGCCTGCAGCAGCGCCTCCGCGTCCGGTCCCAGCACCTCGAACTTCCGGAGCGGGGAGAGATCCATGATCGCGGCCTTCTCGCGGCAGGCCCAGTACTCGTCGGTGGCCCCGTGGTTGTCGAAGCTCGTCGGCAGCCAGTAGCCGTTGTACTCCGTGGTCCGGCTCGTCAGCGCGGAGATCCGCGGGTGGAAGCCGGTCTCCGTGGTGAGGGTGGGCTCGGCATCGGGCGTGACGCGGTGCGCGATCGCTGCGGAGAACGTGTGGTCCGGCGAGTAGACGCGGACGTGGACCTCGGTCGGATCCCAGCCGTTGGCGGGGTCGACGTCGTCGGGGCAGGCGCTCGAGGCGCACACGAGGTCCGTGGCCGCACGGAGGAGCACGTAGTCGCCCGGGCGGGACCACGGCTCGTCGAACACGAGCAGGTTGTTCGTCGCGAACATCGTGTTGTAGAAGAAGTTCAGCGCCTGCCAGCCCTTCCTCGGGGCGATCGCGTACGTCTCGAGCTGGCGGTTGAAGTTGTCGGTGCAGTTCGTGTGCCCGAAGTAGCCGAGGTTCTCGTAGTACCGGGACGTGCAGGCCAGGAGGAACGAGTCATGCCGGCCGACCGTGTCGCGGATCACCTCCACGAGCACGTCCATGTCGAGGTCGTAGAACTTCGAGTACAGACCCGGTTGGGGGAACGCGTTGCCCATCAGCGTCCGGGTGATCGTGGGATCGAAGCCGCGCTCGATCCCGTCCTCGAGCTTCCCCCGATGGAACGCGAGGAAGTCCGAGCACTGCTTCCCCTCGACGTCGATGATCTGGATGTACTCGCCGGCCTTGACCTCGTAGGACAGGGCCGTCGCCCGGTCGATCCGGAAGTCCAGGCGGGGCTCCGCGAACGGGGGT
>JBOGVC010000206.1:0-4702 GCA_050695275.1 Actinomycetota bacterium
TCGGTCAGCGCATGCCGATGTGGTCCATGGCCTCCTGGCGGGTCCGGGCGTCGGATCGGAAGAGCCCTCGAACCGCCGAGGTCACAGTGACGGCGCCGGCCTTCTTGATCCCGCGCATCGTCATGCAGAGGTGCTCGGCCTCGATCACCACGAACACCCCACGCGGCGTGAGGGCACGATCGATCGCCTCCGCGATCTCCGTCGTCAGGCGCTCCTGGACCTGGGGCTTCTTCGAGAGCAGGTCGACGACGCGCGCGATCTTCGACAGACCGGTGATCTGCTGGGCCTTGTTCGGGATGTAGGCGACGTGCGCCTTCCCGGCGAACGGGATCAGGTGGTGCTCGCAGAACGACTGCAGCGGGATGTCTCGGACCATGATCATCTCGTCGTGGTCGGCGCCCTCCACCACCGTGACGAGCTGCGAGGCGTCCTTGCCGATCCCGGCGAACGTCTCCTCGTACATGCGGGCCACCCGAGCGGGCGTTTCCCGCAGCCCCCCGCGGTCGGGATCCTCGCCGATCCCCTCGAGGATCAGGCGCACGCCCTCTTCGACCTTCTTGGCGTCGAACGAGTCGGGCGGCTCCAGGAGATCCATCGCGCGGATGCTACCCGGGAACCAACGCGTCCACGGCGGCGGGGAGGCCGCCGAGGTGCGGCAGCTCGCCGGCCCGTGGGAGATCGCTCGACTCGTGCAACCGGTTGATCCACAAGCACGGGAGCCCGAGCTGCGCGCACGGCTCGACGTCGTGATACAGCGATGCCGCCACGTGGACGTGGCGCGCCCGATCGGCCGAGGTGGTTCGGAAGAACGTGTCCCAGTGACCGTAGGCGGGCTTGTACGAGCCGGCCTCGGCCGCCGTGATCCGCAGATCCACCTCCACCCCGATCGTCTTCAGCGAGTCGGCGAGCATGTCCGGGTCGGTGTTCGACAGGATCGCGAGCTTCCAGCCGCGGTCGCGGAGCTCGCCGAGCGCTCCCGGCACCTCGGAGAACGGTCGCCACGACGGCACGGAGTCGGCGAGCGCATCGTCCTGCCCGGGAGGGACCTCGAGCTCATCCTCCTCGGCGATCGCGGCGAGCGTCTCGCGCAGAACCTGCCGATAGGGGATCCCTCGCCCCGCTTGGATGCGCGGCTCGACGTCGTGGTATCGCTGGAACAGCCGGTCGCCCGCTTCCTCCGGCCAGACCTTGCCGAGTGCCCTGCGCACGCCGGCGTCCCAGTCGATCAGCGTGCCGTAGCAATCGAACGTCGCCCAGCGGTCGGTCATCGCGTCCGATCCCTCACCGACGGAGCGGCCCCGGCGCGTCCGGGGGAGGGAACATCTCGGTCCGGGAGACGGCGAGGCCGGCGCTGCGAACCTCGGGGGCGCGGGGTGCACGCTTCTCGACCGCTTTGAAGAACGCCTCGACCTCTTCGCGATCCAGCGTCTCCTTCTCCAGCAGGATGGCCGCCAGCTCGTCGAGCCGGTCCCGGTGCTGCGTCAGGATCTCGAGCGCGACGTCGTGCGCCTCATCGATCAGCCGGCTGATCTCCTGGTCGATCTCGAACGCGACCGCCTCCGAGTAGTCGGGGGTGGACGCCCAGTCGCGACCGAGGAATACCTCGCCCTGCTTCTGGCCGAGGGTCCGAGGTCCGATCGCGTCGCTCATCCCGTGCTCCGTCACCATCTGTCGGGCGATCTTGGTCGCGCGCTCGATATCGTTGCCGGCGCCGGTGGAGATGTCGCCGGCGACGATCTCCTCCGCGACCCGTCCCCCCATCAGCATCGCGAGCTCGTCGCGCAGCTCCTCGCGCGTCATCATGAACTTGTCCTGCTCGGGAAGGGTGAGCGTGTACCCGAGCGCACGGCCCCGCGGGATCACGGTGATCTTGTGGACCTCGTCGGTGTTCGGGAGGACGTGCGCGACCATCGCATGACCGCCCTCGTGGTAGGCGATCAGCCGTCGCTCCTGCTCGCTCATCACGCGGCTCTTGCGCTCCGGCCCCGCCATCACGCGATCGACGGCTTCCTCGACCTCCAGCATCGTGATCGTCTTCTTCGACCGTCGCGCGGCGAGGAGTGCGGCCTCGTTGATCACGTTCGCGAGATCGGCGCCGGTGAACCCGGGTGTGCGCCGCGCGAGGATGGCGAGATCGACCCCCGGGTCGAGCGGCTTGCCCTTCGCATGGATGTGGAGGATCGCCTTCCGGCCCTCGAGATCGGGTCGGTCGACGACGATCTGCCGATCGAAGCGCCCGGGTCGGAGGAGTGCCGGATCCAGGATGTCGGGCCGGTTCGTGGCGGCCATCAGGATCACCGTCGACCGCTGGTCGAAGCCGTCCATCTCGACGAGCAGCTGATTCAGGGTCTGCTCGCGCTCGTCGTGGCCGCCGCCCAGCCCCGCGCCGCGGTGGCGACCGACGGCGTCGATCTCATCGACGAACACGATCGCCGGAGCGCTCGCCTTGGCCTGCTCGAAGAGGTCACGGACCCGGGCGGCGCCGACGCCGACGAACATCTCGACGAAATCCGACCCGCTGATCGAGTAGAAGGGGACGCCCGCCTCCCCCGCGACCGCTCGCGCCAGGAGGGTCTTGCCGGTGCCGGGCGGGCCGAACAGGAGGACCCCTCGGGGGATCTTCGCGCCCATCGCCTGGAACTTCGACGGGTGCTGCAGGTACTCCTTGACCTCCTCCAGCTCCTCGATCGCCTCGTCCACGCCCGCGACGTCCTTGAACGTGGTCTTCGGCTGGTCCTTGCCGACGGTCTTGTGACGGCTGCGACCGAACTGCATGACGCGCCCGCTGCCGCCCTGGGAGCGGTTCATCATCCAGAGCAGGAACCCGGCGAGGAGGAGGATCGGCAGGATGTAGTAGAGGAGCTGCACGAGCTCGTTCGGCTTCTGCGAGGTGGCCTGGATGGGGACGTCGGCCTCCCGGAGCTCGTTCGCGATGTCGTCGGCGAGATCCACCGGATAGGTGACGGCGTACTCCGTGCCGTCCGTGAGCTCGCCGCGGACCACTTGCTCGCCCTCGAGGATCTCCGCGTTGCGGATCCGACCGTCCTCGAGCAGTGCCCAGAACTGTGTGAGGTTGATCTCCTCCGCCGTCTCCGGACGTTGGAGCAGCGACAGCACGCCGAAGAACACGACGACCGCGCCGACAATCCACAAGGTCGGCGTGCGGGCGAGGCGTCGGAACGGAGGTTCGGGCTGGGCCACGGATCGCCTCTTTCAGGGCCACAGGGAGCCGTTTCGGGGACGCAACGGGCCCCGGCATGTCCGCGCCCGAGCCCGTCAGCAAGGGTAGCACCCGTCCCTCCTGCGACAGGTGGCGCTACCTGATGCCGGTGTCGACGAACACCTCGATCTCGGTGAACGAGCCTTCCTCGACCGTGACGGTCTGCAGCTCCGCGGTCGGCGGCGTCGATGCCGCGTCGATCGTCA
The DNA here is from genome assembly GCA_050695275.1 of Actinomycetota bacterium. Lineage (GTDB taxonomy): Bacteria > Actinomycetota > UBA4738 > UBA4738 > HRBIN12 > JAJNBA01. The sequence continues at coordinate 3,427 of JBOGVC010000206.1, forward strand.
CCTCGTAGGTCCCCGGCGCGAGCGAGAGGTCGAAACGGCCGTCGGCATCGGTGGAGGTGGTGAACGTCTCGCCGGAATCCGTCTGCGTCGCGACGACGGTGCCCTCCCAGGGGAGATCCGGACACGGAGACTCCGCCATCTCCACGGGGCACTGGGGACCGGCGAGCGCTCGACCGCGGATCCCCGAGGCGCCGTTCCCGTCGCCCGTGCCGTCGCCGCAGGCCGCGAGGATGACGATAACGAGGAGCGGGGCGATCCGGTGCATACCGGCTTCGACGAGCGCTCTCGGCCGGATGGTTCCGCTAGCCGCCGTACGCCTCCGGCTTCAGTGTGGCGATGTAGGGGAGGTTGCGGTAGCGCTCCGCGAAGTCGAGCCCGTAGCCGACCACGAAGTCGGGTGGGATGTCGAAGCCGACGTAGCGGATGTCGAGCGGGACCTTCTGGATGCCGGTCTTCCGCAGGAGCGCGGCGACCTCGAGCGAGGCGGGCTTGCGCGCCGCGAGGTTCTTCAGCAGGTACTTGAGCGTGAGCCCGGAGTCGACGATGTCCTCGACGAGCAGCACGTCCATCCCCTCGAGGTCGTGATCGAGGTCCTTGAGGATCCGCACGACGCCGGAGGTTTTCGTGGCCGCTCCGTAGGAGGACACCGCCATGAAGTCGAACTCCAGCGGGAGCCGTACGTAGCGCGCGAGGTCCGCCATCACGACGAACGCCCCCTTCAGGACGCCCACGAGCAGCAACGAGGAGCCTTCGTAATCCGCGGAGATCTGGTCGCCCATCTCGGCGAGCTTGCCCTGAATCTCCTCCGAGGAGATCAGGACGCGTTCGATGTCGGGCTCGTATGCCTGCACGTAGTCGGTCAGTGTAGAGACCGCTGCCATCGCTCCCCCTTCGCGCGTCGACGCACCCATCAGCTCTCGCGGGGATCCGGGGAAGAACGAGTGACGCGAACGTACCCTTTCTCGCGGACGGCCTTCAAGCCTTCGGGAAGATCTCGTCTCCGTCCCGGCCGGCCCTCGGCGAGATCGAGCACCGCTTCGATCGCCTCTTTCGACCACGGGGCGGTCCAGTCTTCCGATCGCGCGTCGTAGATCGCCAGGCGGATCACCCGGGAGGCGACGGGCGGCGGGAGCGCCGTGAGTCTCCTCGCATCGAACCGCACGTCGCCCCCGCGCTCGTTCGCGACGGTCTCCTGGTACGCGGCCCGAGCGACGGCGTTGAGCTCGTCGCGGTCGGCTCGAAGGAGGGTGGCGGTCCTCACGATCGACCTGGTCAC
>JBOGVC010000207.1:0-6521 GCA_050695275.1 Actinomycetota bacterium
GGGTGTGAACCTCGACGACCTCGGCGACCACCGGCCGGGCCAGCGGGCGGCGCGGGACCGCGGTGCCCGGTTCCCGCTCGTGGAAGCTCGGCTCGGCAAACACGAGGTCCGAGCCCTCGCACGTGACCTGGGCCTGCAGACCTGGGACAAGCCGGCGGCTGCCTGCCTCGCGTCGCGATTGGCGTACGGTGTCGCCGTGTCCGATGAGGCGCTCCGGAGGATCGAGCGGGCGGAGGTGGCTCTGAGGAGCCTCGGCTTCGCGGGTGACGTCCGGGTGCGGGATCAGGGAGCCGACCTGGCTCGGATCGAGGTGCCCACGGACCGGTTCGATGACCTGATCGCGCATCGCGAGGAGATCGTCGAGGCCATGCGCGACAGCGGTTTCCGGTACGTCACCCTCGATCTGGAGGGGTTCCGGTCCGGGAGCCACAACCTGACGATCTCCCGCGACCAGGTCCGGACGGGGATACCGAGCGCCTCGACCGGCGTGCGATGATGCGGGCCCATCGAGGGTGTCCAGTAGACGACCCCGGTACGAAGGAGGAGGACGCATGGCGAGGCTGTTCTCGATCCGTCCGACCTGGTCGCTGAAGGGCCGCCGCTTCCAAGGGCTCCGAGGGTTCACGGGCAAGCCCTTCCACCCACCGCTCACGGATTTCCCGATCGTCTGCTACACGCTCGCCGCCGTGTTCGACCTGATCTCGTTCTTCTCAGACGACATGGATCCGAAGGCTCATGACTTCTTCGTCGCCGCGACGTTCGTGATGGTCTCGGGCTTCATCGTGAGCCTCGGAGCCGCCCTCACCGGGTTCATGGACTGGTGGAAGGGCATCCCGCGCGACCGCAAGAGCGGGCCGATCGGCAAGGCCAAGCACACCCAGGTCTGGCGCACGATCAACTGGCACGCCACGGTGATGCTGACCGTCACCGCGATCACGCTCATCGACATCCTTTTGCGGGTCTCCGACTTCGACATGGGCCAGACGCAGGGTTCGTGGCTCGTGCTCTCCCTCCTCGGGGCCGCTCTCGTGACGTTCGGCGCCGCCTATGGCGGGACGCTCGTCTTCGAGTACGGCTTCAACGTCGAGAACGTCGAGGAGGTCTGGAAGGAATCCGAGGAGGACCACGTCCGTCTCCCGCGCGGCGGCGCTTCCTCGTAGGCGCCGTGGCTGCGGACCAGCCGCTCGGGTATGTCACGCAGACGTCGGCGGTCTCGGCCGCGCCGCCGCAGGTCGTCTACGAGACGATCTCGGACCTCCGGAACCATCTCGACTGGTCGGGGGAGCGCGCCAGCAGCCAGACGTTCAAGCTCCTATCGATCGAGGCGCCGGAGGGCCCCGCCGCGATGGGGACCGCCTTCACCTCATCCGGCGCGGCCGACAACGGCACGTTCCACGATCGATCCGAGGTCACGGAGGCGACTCCGCCGAGCGCGTTCGTGATCGAGACCGACGCCCATCTGGACCGGAAGCGCGGGAAGCCTTGGGACGCGCACTTCATCCACCGCTACGACATCGCTCCCGAGGGCGAGGGCTCGCGGATCACCTACACCGAGACGATCGAGCGTGTGAACTACGTGCCGTACTGGCTGCAGCCGGTCGTGCGATCGGTGTTCAAGGTGTACGTGAACCGCGCCGATCGCAAGCAGCTCGAGAACCTGGCTCGGCTCGCGGAGGAGCGCTCGGCCTCCAGCCGGTAGCTCAGAACTCGAGCGTGCAGTTCTCGCAGACGAAGACGCTCGCCCTGTGGTTGTGGCTGTGGCCGCCGCAGCGGTAACACCGACGGCACGTCCCTCCGGAGCTGCAGTCGATCGGATCGGTGGTCTCCCCGGGCTGGTCCCACGTCGTGGCTGGCTCCGAGGGGCGGGGGAGCTGGATCGAGAGGAGCGTCATCGGCCCGTCGCCGCTCACGAAGCCGTGGGGGTGAGCCGTCGCGCGCCCGATCACGAGGCTGCCCTCGAGCGGGACCGGGTTGTCCGCGAGCAGCGCCTTCCCGGCGCCCTCGAGCACGACGACCCACTCCTCGGAGTCCGGATGGGTGTGTGCGTACGCGGGCTGGTTCGCCGTGAACCCCTGGAGGGAGAGGTAGAACTCGTCCCCCGAGGTGATCGGGACCCTGCGGAACCCGGATGGGCAGAGCGCGAGGACCTCCTCGGGGTGCATCGCGAAGACGCCGAGGTTGTCCAGGACCTCCGCGAGGTCGCCGACCGAGTGGGCCATGGGTAGCATCCTCCCGCATCGGGCTCAGCCAGCCAAACCCAGGAGGCATCCATGACCGAGCGGTTGATCATCGTGGACCATGTCCTGTTCGTCGTCGAAGACTTCCCGGCGAGCCGGCGCCTCTACACGGCGGCGCTCGCGCCGCTCGGGATCGAGGAGTTGAACGAGGAGCCGAACTGCATCTCGTACGGTCGGCAGGACCTCGATGACTTCTCGATCTGCGAGGGCTCTCCGGTCACGACCGCGTCGCACGTCGCGTTCGATGCAGCGGACCGGTCGCAGGTGGACGCCTTCTTCGAGGCGGCGCTCGGCGCGGGCGCGACCGTCCGCGGCGAGCCGGGCGTCTGGATCCAGTATTCCGATCGGTATTACGGCGCGTTCGTGAATGACCTCCACGGCAACAATGTCGAGGCGGTCTTCCATAGTCCGGTGCCGATCACGGATGCTCCGCAGCGCGGTGGCGCTCCGTAGCACCCCACATCCCGCGACACGGACTGCGGTGCAACGATTCAAGGGAAATCTCGGCCCGATCTGTCCGGATCCGTTTCCGTGTCCATCGTCCCGGGTAGGGGACATGGTGAAGTCCCCAACAGGCACGAATCGACCCTATGAAGGAGGTGCCCAATGAGGACTGATCTCTGGAACTACCCGGAAGGGACGACCACACCCCTGGACATCCAAGGGTTCAAGGTGCGGGCCACTGACGGCGAGATCGGCAAGATCGACGAGGCCACGTACGACGTGGGTTCGGCGTTCGTTGTCGTCGACACCGGTCCGTGGATCCTTGGCCGGAAGGTGCTGATCCCGGCCGGCATGATCGAGCGGATCGACCTCGACCGACGTGAGGTCGAGGTTCGGCTCACGAAGGACCAGATCAAGAACGCACCTGAGCTCGACGAGGTGACCGACTACCGGTCGGACACCTACCGCGAGCAGGTCGGGACCTACTACAGCACCTACAGCTAGGTCCGACGCGCCATCGGAACGAGGCGAGGGCATCCGCCCTCGCCTCTTCCGTCTGCGCACGGCCCGGTCTAGGACACCTCGGACTTCGACGCCGCGAACGCCTGCACCGCGAACGATAGATCCTCACGGGTGTGCGCCGCCGAGACCTGGGCACGGATCCGCGCTTTCCCTTTCGGGACCACCGGGTAGGAGAAGCCGATCACGTAGACGCCCTTCTCGAGCATCGCCTCCGCCATCCGACCGGCGAGCGCCGCGTCGCCCAGCATCACGGGCACGATCGGATGCTCGCCTGGGAGCACGTCGAGCCCGGCGGCCTCCATCTCCGTCCGGAAGAACCGGGTGTTCTGCTCGAGCCGATCGCGGAGCTCCGCCGACGCCGTGAGCAGCTCGATCGCCTTCAGCGAGCCCCCGACCACCGCCGGCGCGATCGTGTTCGAGAAGAGGTAGGGACGCGACCGCTGGCGGAGGAGCTCCACGACCTCCCGGGGGCCGCTCAGGTAACCACCGCTGGCGCCACCGAGCGCCTTGCCCATCGTCCCCGTGACGATGTCGACCCGGTCCATCACCCCATGATGCTCGGGCGTGCCGCGGCCTCCCGGCCCCATGAACCCGACCGCGTGCGAGTCGTCGACCATCACCATCGCGTCGTGACGCTCCGCCAGGTCGCAGATCGCCGGGAGATCGGCGAGGTAGCCGTCCATCGAGAAGACGCCGTCGGTCGCGATCAGACGGCGCCGCGCGCCGGACGCCTCCTTCAGCTGGGTCTCGAGGTCGTCCATGTCGTTGTTGCGGTAGCGGAAGCGCTGCGCCTTCGAGAGGCGGACGCCATCGATGATGCTCGCGTGGTTCAGCTCGTCGGAGATCACCGCGTCCTGCTCGCCGACGAGGACCTCGAACAGTCCGCCGTTCGCGTCGAAGCACGACCCGTACAGGATCGTGTCCTCCATCCCGAGGAACGCGCTCAATGCGTCCTCGAGATCCTTGTGGATCTCCTGCGTCCCGCAGATGAAGCGGACCGAGGCCAGCCCGAAGCCCCACTCCTCCATCGCGGCGTGCGCGGCCGCGATCACCTCGGGATGGTCGGCGAGCCCCAGGTAGTTGTTCGCGCAGAGGTTCAAGACCTCGCCCTCGCGGCCGCGCACACCCACCCGCGCCCGCTGCGGCGTCGTCAGCACCCGCTCGGGTTTCTCCAAGCCCGCCTCGCGGATCTCCTCGAGCTCTGCCGCGAGCGCCGGCCGGACCGTCTCGCTGGTCACGGCATCTCGCTCCAGTACAGGAGGACCTTTCCGGTCTCGCCCGTGCGGATCGCCGCGAACGCGTCCTCGAACCGTTCGGCCGGGAAGCGATGCGTGATCACCGGCGCGATGTCGAGGCCGCTCTGCAGCATGACCGTCATCATGTACCAGGTCTCGTACATCTCCCGGCCGTAAACGCCGCGGATCGTGAGCTGGTCGAAGATCACCGTGTTCCAGTCGATCGCGAACGGCTCTTCCGGCAGTCCCAGCAGCGCGATGCTCGCCCCGTGCGACAGGTTCTCGACCATGTCGCGGAGCGCGGCCGGGTTCCCGCTCATCTCGAGGCCGACGTCGAACCCCTCCTTCATGCCCAGGGCCTCCTGCGTCTCGGCGAGCGACCCGTCGCGAACGTCGAGGGCGACGGTGACACCCATCTTCCGCGCGAGCTCCAGGCGATACGGGTTCACGTCGGTGATCACGACGTAGCGGGCGCCCGCATGCCGGGCCACCGCCGCCCCCATCAGTCCGATCGGGCCGGCACCCGTGATCAGCACGTCCTCCCCGAGGACCGGGAACTGCAACGCGCTATGCACCGCGTTGCCGAACGGGTCGAAGATCGCCGCGACGTCGCGGTCGATCGACGCGTCGTGGTGCCAGACGTTCGTCACCGGCAGCGCGATGAGCTCGGCGAACGCACCGGGGCGGTTCACCCCGATCCCTCGCGCGTCGGCGCACAGGTGGCGCCGGCCAGCCATGCAGTTCCGGCACCGGCCGCACACGACGTGGCCCTCGCCGCTGACGAGGTCGCCCGGTCCGTAGTCCTTCACGTTGGATCCGACCTCGACGATCTCGCCCACGAATTCATGACCGATCACGAGCGGGATCGGGACGGCCTCTTGCGCCCACTCGTTCCATTCCTCGATGTGCAGGTCGGTCCCGCAGATCCCGGTCCGGTCCACGCGGATCAGGACGTCGTTGATCCCGATCCCGGGCTCCGGGACCTCCGTCATCACGAGGCCGGGCCCGGCGTCCTGCTTCACGAGGGCACGCATGGACCGCTATCTCAGCACGGGACGCCCGGCGTCGACATCTCCGGACGAACCGGCACGCGCCGCGGCCTCGGCCCGCTCGCCCCAGCTCGTCGTCGTCGGCAGCTTCGCGACGGCGTCACGGATCGCCTCGAGATCCTCCCGTGACAGCTGCAGCAGCTCCGGCGGTGGCTCGAAGAAGTGCGCGAGCACCCGCTGCTTCGTCTCTTCGCCGAGTCTGGTGAGGACGACGAGCTTGAGCCGCCGATCCTCCGGAACCGAACGGCGCTCGGCGAGCCCGCGCTCCTCGAGACGGTCGACGATGAAGGTCGCGTTCGACGCGTCACACGTCCATTCGTCGGCGAGCACGCGCATCGTCTTGCCCTCGGATCGATCGAGGGCCATGAACGCCCGCGCGTCGTTCGGAGTCAATCCCTCGCGGACGAGGACGCGCTGCCGATGCCGGACGGTGTCGAAGAAGAATCGGGCGAGGGGGCGCCACGCCTCGGAGGCGAGGACCTGCTTCGACTCGGATCGGGCGACCACTCCTCTATCGTAGCCCACCCGTTGGCGATAGTCCATGTCCTTCAACCATCGGGGTGCTTCGATGGTTGACATGCTTCAACTATCTGTGTCAGGGTACTGCCTGTGACGGATGCGGCGATCGAGGTCGAGGGACTCACGAAGCGGTTCGGCGACGTGGTCGCCCTCGACGGGATCGACTTCTCGGTACCTACACGGTCGGTGTTCGGTCTCCTCGGCCCCAACGGAGCCGGGAAGACCACAGCCATCCGGATCCTCGCGACGGTGCTGGAGCCCGACGGTGGCCGGGCCGCGGTCCTGGGGCGAGACGTCGTCGCTGAGGCCGACGCGGTCCGTCGCCGGATCGGTCTCGCCGGGCAGTTCGCGGCGGTGGACCCCAACCTGACCGGGCGAGAGAACCTGCGCCTGATCGGCCTGCTCACCCAGATGGACCCACCGGCCATCGGGCCTCGGGCCGCGGAGCTGCTGGATCGCTTCGATCTCAGCGACGCCGCCGACCGGCCCGTCCGGACCTACTCCGGCGGGATGCG
>JBOGVC010000208.1:0-8923 GCA_050695275.1 Actinomycetota bacterium
GGCGGTGGCTGTGGTTGCCACCGCCCCGCCGCCGCTGCACTGTGTCCACCCGAGGAGGCGCCGTGAAGACCGTTCTTGTGGTCGAGGACGAGATGAAGATCGCGCGCGTCGTGCGTGACTACCTCACCGACGCCGGCTTCGACGTGGTCGTGGCCTCCAGCGGCGAGGCCGCCGTCGCGAGCGCCCGCGGGTCGAGACCCGATCTCGTCGTGCTCGACCTCGGTCTCCCGGGCATCGACGGGCTCGACGTGGCGCGCGAGCTCCGCGGCTCCTCGCACGTCCCGATCGTGATGCTCACGGCACGCGGCGAGGAGACCGACCGGATCGTCGGACTCGAGCTCGGCGCCGACGACTACGTCGTGAAGCCGTTCAGTCCGAAGGAGCTGGTGGCCCGGGTGCGCGCCGTCCTCCGCCGCACCTCCACGGCCGAGATGTTGCGGGAGCAGCCGGTGCGCGTAGGAGACATCGAGATCGACCCGCAGCGGATGCGTGTCACCGCGAGCGGCCGGGCGGTCGAGCTGACCCCCACGGAGTTCCAACTCCTAGCCGCGCTGGCTCGCGAACCGGGGCGCGTCTTCACGCGAGGGCAGCTGCTTGACGCGATCCACGGCGTGGCGATCGAGTCCTACGAGCGCGCGATCGACGCCCACATCAAGAACATCCGCAAGAAGCTCGAGCCCGAGCCCGGGAAGCCGCGCTACGTCCTGACCGTCCACGGCGTCGGATATCGGTTCGCGGATGCCTGAGGACCACCACCACTCGCACCCGCACGGTCCGCCGTGGAGCGGCGGTCCGCCGTGGGGGCCGTCGGGGCGAGGGAGGCCTCCCTGGTGGCCCGACGATGAGGACTGGCCGCCGCGAGGGCCCGAGGCGTGGCGCGGGATGCGCCGTCACTTCGTGGGGAAGTTCGTCGCCATCCTCGCGGTCGCCGTCGCGGCGATCGTCGGTCTCTCGGCCCTGGTGGGGGGTTTCATCTCCCGCGGCGGGGGCGACCGCGGCCCCTTCTTCCCGATCGGGCTTGTCGTGGTGCTCCTCGTGGTGCTCCTGGTGGTGCGGGCCGGTCGCCGGTTCGCCTCGCCGGTCATCGACGTGATGGAGGCGGCCGATCGCGTCGCCGCGGGTGACTACGAGGCCCGCGTCGAGGCGCGCGGCCCCCGGGAGGTGCAGCGCCTGGGAGCGGCGTTCAACGCGATGACGGAGCGGCTCGGTTCGAACGAGACCCGCCGCCGCCAGCTCCTCGCGGACGTCGCGCACGAGCTCCGGACCCCGCTCTCCGTGATCCAGGCGAACCTCGAGGCGCTGGTCGACGGCCTCTATCCGGCCGACGAGGCGCACCTCCGATCCGTCCTGGACGAGACGAAGGTCATGGCGCGGCTGCTGAACGACCTGCAGACGCTCTCGACGGCCGAGGCGGGCGCGCTCACGCTGCACCGAGAGCCCACGGAGCCTCGCGCCCTGATCGACACCGCCGTGCGATCGTTCGCCGCTCAGGCGAGCGAGGCCGGCGTCCGTCTCGACACCCGCGTGACGGAGTCGTTGCCGGACATCGAGGTCGACCGGCTGCGGATCGGCGAGGTGCTCAGCAACCTGCTCTCGAATGCGCTCCGACACACACCCGAAGGTGGCGCCGTGACGGTGTCTGCCGTCGCGAGCGGCGGAGGGATCGAGCTGGCCGTGTCCGACACCGGCACGGGAGTCCCACCGGAGCGGCTCCCGCACGTGTTCGACCGATTCTCGCGGTCCCCGGACTCGCCCGGCACCGGTCTCGGGTTGGCGATCGCGAGGTCCCTGATCGAAGCACATGGCGGGGAGATCCGCGCCGAGAGCACCACGGCCGGCACGACGATCTCGTTCACGCTCCCCGGGTAGGGTTGCGGACGTGGCTCCCTCGAAGCTGCCGAAGCCGACCGATGAGACGAAGGAGTTCTTCGCGTCGATCGTGCCCGATCATCCGGCCGTCACGATCCGTCCGATGTTCGGCCAGCTCTCCGCGTTCGTGAACGGCAACATGTTCATGGGGATCTTCGGCGAGGACGTGCTCGTGCGGCTCCCGGAGGCCGATCGCACGACGGTCATCGGTGCGGGCGGGAACATCTTCGAGCCGATGGCAGGCCGCCCTATGAAGGAGTACGTGGTGCTGCCGCCCGCCTGGCGAGACGACCCGGACCGCATCCGCGAGTGGGCGGCCCGGTCGCTCGATCACGCCGAGGAACTGCCGCCCAAGCAGCCCAAGCCGAAGAAGCCGCCGAGGAAGCGGAAGCCCTGAGGCGTCCTTCGTTCTCGCCGGGGGTAAGGGCTCCCCGGAGGTGGTCGAGATGCGTGTGAGGTTCGTCGACGGCCCTCTGGACGGGCGCGAGGAAGAGATCCCCGACGAGAAGCTCGAGGAGGGACATCCCCTGTACTGGCCGGAGCGACCGGAGACGGACGGCGACACGGATCCGGAGCAGCCGGGACTCGACGGGGTCGTGGAGTACCTGTACGACGGGAACGGCCGCGCGAGCTACGTCGGCGGCCAGCTGGAGGACGCGTAACCTCGACGGATGCCCGTCGAGGTCTCCGTCGAAGCAACCGGGAAGCGCGCGTTCGCCGGCGCGGACGACTGGCCGGGATGGTGCCGGTCCGGCCGGGACGAGGAGGCCGCGCTTCAGACGCTCTTCGAATACGGCCCGCGCTACGCGGGCGTCCTGAAGGGATCGGGCGTCCGTTTCACGGCACCGGCCCGCCTCTCGACGCTCACGGTCGTGGAGCGGATGAAGGGCGATGCCACCACCGACTTCGGCGCCCCGTCGATCGCACCGGAGGCGGACGCCACGCCGATCGACCGGCGGTGGCTCAGCCGCAACGAGAAGATCCTCCGCGCGTGCTGGAGGGCGTTCGATCGCGGCGTCGCCGGTGTGACGGGTGAGCTCGAGAAGGGACCGCGCGGCGGCGGCCGCGAGGTCGACGCGATCGTCGGTCACGTCGTCGGTGCCGAAGGCGGCTACCTGCGCATGATCGCCGGGAAGCCGCCGAGCTTCGCCGAGGACGACGCGTCCGCCGCGCGGGAACCGGGCCGAGCCGCCGTGCTCGAGGGGCTCGAACGCGCGGTCGTCGACGGCATCCCCGAGAAGGGACCCCGCGACGGCGCCAGGTGGTCCGCGCGGTACTTCGTGCGCCGGGACGCATGGCACGTCCTCGATCACGCGTGGGAGATCGAGGATCGCTCCTCAGCCGAGGCCTGAGCGCTCTCCGCGAGCCGCGCTCGCGGGGCGGCGGAGCCACGACTTCGATGCCAGCGCGAGGTGGTCGAGCTCGAGCGCCGCGAGCGCTTCGTACCGGCCCGCTGCCAGGTCGGCCACGGGATCGTCGCTCGCCGCGCGGAGCTCCCGGAACAGCCGGCCTGCCACGGCCCGGTTGGCCAAGTACGCGAGCGCGATGCCGTCGCCGCTCTTCAGGGATCTCCGGAGCGCGCGGCGCTCCCGTTCGCGGGACACGCGTGGCGGGATCCACGCCGCGAGCACCGGAAGCGTCGGCCCCGCGGCCAACCCGACCCCGATCAGCAACGCGAGCGTGTCGATGTCCTCCTCGACCGATCGGCCGTTCTCGACCGTTTCGTCGCCGATCGTGCGGATCTCGTTCGCGACGGCTTCGAACCCCTCGCCCACGAGGGGCACGTCGGCGAGGCGACCGACGGCGTCGCCCGCGCGATGGATCGCCTGACCGGTTCCTTCCATGCCCTCGCCGACGGCGCCGAGCCGTTCGACGAACGTGCCCACTGTGATCCCGAGCACGAGCCAGACCACCGTCCACACGAGCACCAGCAGGTCGATCGCGACGACGGACCGTTGGGGGAGCCGCGACTCGATCGATCCGAGCATGCGAGAACACCTTCCCCATGCCCTGGGCGAGGCAAACTCGAGGTGGGGTGCGCGTCTCGTGCCCGAGCGCAGGGAGAACCCGCAGCTTGCAGGTATCCTGGTGGATATCGGTCGGCGCGCGGATCGGTGCGCCGCCACCGACAGATCGCCCGGCACACGGCTCAGCGCAGGTTTTCGCCGCGCCCGCCGGGCGCGCACGAACGAGACAGAGGAGATGACCATGCCGGAGACCTTCGGGAAGCGACAGCGCAAGGACGTGAAGGCGAAGAAGGCGGCGGCGGCGGAGGAGCGGCGGCTGGCGCGCGTGCAGCGACGCCGCGATCGTGAGGCCGGTTTGATCGAGCCGGGTCCTCCGGTGGCCACGCCCGAGGAGATCGAGTCGCAGCTGGGGATCGTTCCGCCCGGGCTCGCGGACTGACCAGCGCCGGCAGGCGCAGGCGCGACGAACACGATCGCGCTCGAACCGGAATACGCGCACCGGCACCGAGGTTCCGGGGGAGACATGCCCGCGATCACCGTCGACGACACCACCGCCCTCCCGCGCCTCTCCGAGGCCCGTGGGTCCTCCGTGGTCCGCCCGGTTCGCGCCGTGGTGACGGCCCCGGGGGGCTTCGAGGGCGAGGGGTTCCCGGTCCGCCGGGCCTTCGCGGGCGTCGAGCTCACCGATCTCGATCCCTTCGTCCACATGGACCAGATGGGCGAGGTCGAGTACGCGCCGGGCGAGCCGAAGGGCACGCCGTGGCATCCGCACCGCGGCTTCGAGACCGTCACGTACATGCTCGACGGGATCTTCGAGCATCAGGACTCGAACGGCGGCGGCGGCGTGATCACGAACGGCGACACGCAATGGATGACGGCCGGCGCCGGGATCCTGCACATCGAGAAGCCGCCGGAGCACCTGGTCGCCAGCGGAGGCCTGTTCCACGGGATCCAGCTCTGGGTCAACCTGCCCAAGGCCGAGAAGTGGACCCCTCCGCGGTACCAGGATCTCCGTGGCAGCGAGGTCGGACTCCTGGCGTCGGCGGACGCCGGCGCGCTCGTCCGGGTGATCGCGGGCGATCTGGCCGGCTGGACCGGTCCCGGGCAGACCTACACGCCCATGACGATGGTGCACACGACGATCTCGCCCGGCTCGCGGCTCGAGCTCCCGTGGAACCCGTCGTTCAACTCCCTCGCCTACGTGCTGTCGGGCGCGGGCACGGTCGGCCCCGATCGCCGCCCGATCGTCACCGGCCAGCTGGCCGTGTTGGGCGCCGGAGACCTGGTCCGCCTCGAGGCCGCCGCCTCCCAGGAGGGTCGGTCACCTGCCTTCGAGGTGCTGGTGCTCGGCGGCCGCCCGATCCGCGAGCCGGTCGCGTGGTACGGCCCGTTCGTGATGAACACGCGAGACGAGCTCGTTCAGGCGTTCGAGGACTACCAGGCCGGGCGGTTGGGAACCGTGCCCGCGATCCACCACACGCCGGACCACGTGGTGGAGTCGACCCCGGCGCCGGAGCCCGAGGAGCCGCGCGAGCACGACTGATCGAACCGGGTCAGGGGCTGATCTCCAGGCCCGGCACACCGTCCGGGATGCTGATGTCGAGGACGCGGCGCACCTGGGGTGAGGGGTCCTTGATCACCACCGGTCCGCTCCCGTTCGGGAGGCCGGCTCCCTCGAGGAGGGCACGCAGGCCACTGCTGTCCATGAACGACACCCCGGAGAAGTCGAGCACGAGCGGCGCATCGCCGGAGGCCGCGAGCAGGAGCTCGGTCAACCCCGCCGCGGTCGCCATGTCGAGTTCACCCTGCAGGCGATAGCCGTCGTCGGTCGCCGTGATCTCGAGCTGCATCGGATGTTCTCCTGTTGCCGGCACTTCGGATCACAGTGGTTGTCGTTCCCCCGTCAGACATCCGACGGGTCCGACGAGGACCCTACCGAGGGGCTCAGGAAGCGACAAGCGCGTGCGCGACGCGGGCTAGGCTTCCTCCCGGTGAGCGGAGACCCGGAACCGACGCGTACCCTCTCCACGCGAGCGCTCAACAGAGCTCTCCTCGCTCGACAGCACCTGTTGGAGCGCGCGACGACGAGCGTTCCGAAGGCGATCGAGCGGGTCGGAGGCCTCCAGACCCAGTACGCCCCGGCCGGCTACATCGCCCTGCGGACCCGTCGCGAGGGCTTCCGGCGAGACGATCTGACCCGAGCGTTGCACCGGAAGGCCGTCGTCCAGGCGTGGATGATGCGGACGACGATCCACATGGCATCGAGGAGCGACTACTGGTTGTTCTCGGCCGCGGTCCGGGAGCCTCGCCGGGAGGTGTGGATCAAGGGCTTCCGCCGGTCGGCGAGCGAGGCGGCCGCCGCGGCCGGGAAGACCGAGCAGTTCCTGGCCGACGGGCCCAAGCGCCGGGCCGAGATCGTCTCGACGCTCGGGTTCGACAACCCCATCTGGAACGGGGTCGGGCTCTGGCTCGACCTGGTCCGTGTCCCTCCGTTCGGGACCTGGGAGCAGCCGCGCGCAGATCTCTACGGGCTCGCGTCCGACTGGCTCGGGGAGCCGCCCGCCGTGACCGAGGAGCAGGGGACCGAGCATCTCGTGCGCCGGTACCTGGCCGCCTTCGGCCCGGCGTCGCGCGCCGACGCCGTCCGCTTCACGGGCATCTCGGCGCGCGCACTCACCGCCGCGTTCGAGCGGATCCCGCTCCGCCGCTTCCGCGACGAGGATGGCAAGGAGCTGCTCGACCTCCCGAGGGCACCCCTGCCCGACCCCGAGACCCCGGCGCCGATCCGCTTCCTCCCGGCGTGGGACGCGACGCTGCTGACGCACGCACGACGAACCCAGATCCTGCCCGAGCGCTACCGGCCGCGCGTCTTCAACACGAAGGCCCCGCACTCGATCCACACGTTCCTCGTGGACGGACAGGTGGCGGGGAGCTGGCGTCACGAGCGGGGGCGGATCGTGACGGAGCCATTCGAGCGCCTCTCGTCCCGGACGCGCCGCGCCCTCGACGACGAGGCCGCGCACGTCGCCGAGCTCTTCTCCGCCGACTGACGCCGGCCCGTCGGGCGGGTTGTCGAGTGGCGCGCGCGGGTGCGAGCCTTCCCTCGAGGACACGCGGAGGAGGCACCGGATGGCATTGTCGGTCGAGAGCACGAGTGTCGCGGACGGCCAGCCGATCGCGGAGATCCATGCGGTCGCCACGCCGACCGCCGACGGGAAGGCCGAGATGGCCGGCCGCGACCTGAGCCCCCATCTCCGGTGGTCGGGCGAGGCCGAAGGCACCCGTTCGTTCGCGATCTCGGTGGTCGATCCCGACGTACCCGCGGACCGAACGCGGATGGGTGTCGAGGGGCTGTCCCTCGGCGACGACGAGCCGCGCGTCGACTTCGCGCACTGGCTCGTGGCCGACATCCCACCGAGCGTGCACGAGCTGGCAGAGGGATCAGGCGGCGACGGCTTCCTCGCACACGGCAAGCCGCCCGAGCCACCGGCGCTCGGGGCGGTCACCGGGCAGAACGGGTATCGCGGGCTGTTCGAGGGGAACGCGGACCTCGAGGGCACGTACGGTGGGTGGGACGGGCCGTTCCCTCCGTGGAACGACGAGCGCGTCCATCACTACGAGACCACCGTCTACGCGCTCGACGTCGACTCGCTCGGCCTCGAGCCCGGGTTCACGCTCGAGGAGTTCCGCGCCGCGATCGACGGACACGTGCTCGAGCAGAGCACGATCGTCCCGACCTACTCGCTGAACCCGGACCTCCGATGAGGGCGGGCGCGCTCCTTACCCGGGAGCGGGCTCGTCCGCTCGAGCGGCGAAGCGCGCGAGCCAGCCGTCGAGCGTGCTGAGCCCCGCGGCCACGCCCAGGTACAGCACCGCGACCCACAGGCAGTTGACGGCCACCTTGGCGTAGCCGAGCACCCCGACGTCGATGAAGTGGTACGGGTACCAGCCGACCAGCTCCCCCCGGATCAAGGTGAAGATGCACCAGGCGACCGGGAACACCAGCGAGAGCCACATCACCCTCCGCGGCGCCATCCCGCGCGGTCCGTACATCAACCACCCCACGACGGCGAGGATGGGCACGATCGCGTGCAGGATCCGGTCGGCGACGAGCGACCAGCTCTCGAACTCGAACAGGTGCTCGATCGCGACGTGGAACACGACGAACGTGATCGCGATCGCGACGACCCCGGTGAGCCGCGCGACCCGGAAGATCGTCGAGGTCCGGGCCGGGTTCAGGGCGAGGAGGAGGCTCGTCACCCCCACGATCACGTTCGATTGGATCGTGAAGAACGCGAACACGTTGAGGGCGCGCTTCGCCGGCGTGCCGAAGAACCCCGTCCGCAGGTCGGCGGCGACGAGCACCTGGACCACGAGGCCGACGAGGACGGCGAGGGCCGTCAGCGCGAACCACCAGCGCCCCTTCGTGTCCACGGGTCGGAGTGTAGGGGTCGTTCGGTCGCGTCCTGCCTAGAGTGGCTGCATGACGACGCTTCGGATCGGCGACCCCGCGCCCGGATTCTCGCTCCTCGATCAGCGCGGCGAGACGGTGCGGCTGGAGGACTACCGGGGCCGGAAGCTCCTCGTGTACTTCTACCCCGAGGCGGACACACCCGGCTGCACGGTGCAGTCGTGCGACCTGCGGGACCACCGCCAGGACCTCGCCGGGATCGGCCTGGAGGTGGTGGGGATCTCCCCGGACGATCCCCAGAAGCAGCTCGCGTTCGACACGAAGTACACGCTCGGGTTCCCGCTGCTCGCCGATCAGGATCACCGGGTGGCCACGGCGTGGGGCACCTGGGTGGAGAAGCATCGCGGCGGGCGCACCTCCATGGGCATCCTGCGCTCCTCGTTCCTCGTCGACGAAGAGGGAGTGATCGAGCAGGCCTGGTCGCCGGTGACGCCGGAGGACACGGTGCCGAAGGCGCTCGCAGCGGTCGGCGAGCGAGCGGGCTAGGACGCCCGGCGCTCGAGGACGATCACGGGGATCGTGCGGATGCCCTCGGTCTTGTCGAGGTAGTCGCCGAAGCCCGGCCGGCGCGCCACCTGGCGGGCGTAGAGGTCGTCCCATTCCTCACCGCCGCGCA
>JBOGVC010000209.1:0-11412 GCA_050695275.1 Actinomycetota bacterium
TCGCTGTGGTTCGGACGCAACGAGGAATCCGGCCTGCGGTGCGCGTACCACGGCTGGAAGTACGACGTGACGGGCCAGTGCGTCGACGTCCCGTCCGAGCCGGAGGAGAGCGGGTTCCGCGCCCGCATCAAGCTCCGGAGCTACCCGCTCGTCCGGATCGGCGACATCCTGTGGACCCACATGGGCGACCCGGAGAACCGGCCGCCGATGCCGGAGTGGGAGCCGTACCAGGTGCCGGCGGAGCAGACGTTCACGTCGAAGCGGTGGCAGGAATCGAACTGGCTCCAGGCCCTCGAAGGTGGCATCGACTCGAGCCACGTGTCCTGGCTGCACTCCGAGGGCTTGAAGAGCGACCCGCTGTTCAAGGGCGCCAAGGGCAACGAGTACAACCTGGCCGACCGGAAGCCCTTCTTCGAGGTGGTGGACTCCGACGGCGGGCTCTTCATCGCCGCCCGCCGCAACGCCGAGGAGGATCGGTACTACTGGCGGATCACACCGTGGGTGCTCCCGTCGTTCACGATGATCCCGCCGCGAGGGGACCATCCGGTGCACGGGCACTTCTGGGTTCCGATCGACGACGAGAACTGCTGGGTGTTCACCTACGACTACCACCCCACCCGCGCGCTGGCCGAGCCGGAGCTCGAGGCCATGCGGGCCGGTCACGGCGTCCACAACGAGTATGAGCCGGGCACCTACCGGCCGCTGCAGAACAAGGACAACGACTACATGATGGATCGACCGGCGCAGCAGCGCGGCGACACGTTCTCGGGCATCAAGGGGATCGCGATGCAAGACTCCTCGCTCCAAGAGAGCATGGGGCCGGTCGTGGACCGGGAGAAGGAGAACCTCGTCTCGACGGACAACGGCATCATCATGGCCCGCCGCAAGCTGAAGAAGGCGGTCATCGCTCTGCGCGACAGGGGTGAGACACCGCCGGGTGTCGACCCCGGCCACCAACGGGTCCGCTCCGCGTCGGTGGTGCTCGACCCCGAGGACGCGTGGATCGACAAGAGCCGGGACGTCCTCCGCGTGACCGCGGGCGTGCAACACAGCTCCGTCTGATGATGCCGAACACACGTCCCACCCTGCTGAACGGGTGCGCCCGCGCGGCGACGACCGCCGAGGCTCGGTTCCGCGTCGACTACCCGAACTCGACCCGGCGGGCTTCGCGGATCATCAGCCTCGACGAAGAGGCGGCCTCGATCTTGGGATCGGTGGCCGAAGAGTCCTGGCAGGGAGCCCGGTTCCTCGCGTACGAGGCCCCCTCGCTATCCGACGACGGCGATCACCGGGACGCTGTGCTGCGATCCCTGGACGGCAGCGAGACGCGGCTGAGCGACGAGCTCGACGGCGCGGACGTCGCGGTGATGGTCGCGACCGGGGACCACGGAGCGGAAGGTGCCTCGATCATCGGGCGCGCTTGCTTCTCCCGGAGGATCATGACGGCCGGGCTCGTCGTGCGTGACGGAGGGTCTCCTGACGACGCGGTGAACGCCCTGCGACCGTTCGCCTCGGTGCTGGTCGTGTCCCCCGACGAGCGGTTCATCCGCGACGTGCTCAGGGCCCTTCGGGCGTGACCGCGGCCCGGCCGCCGGTCGGTTCCAGGGAGCTCCCGCGAGCGGAGAGGGCGGCGCCCGAGGCCAGGAACACCGCCGCCGGCACGACCCCCAGCACCACGAAGCTCCCCCGCAGACCGGCGAGCTCCGAGACGACCCCGCCGATCAGCGGCCCGACCGCGTTCCCGAGATCCAGGCCGGCCAGGTAGATCCCGGACGCGCGACCCCCGAGCCGAGAGGACCCGGCCGTCTCCATCACGATCGCCCCCGACACGACGCGAAGGACGCCGCGAGCCAGTCCGACGATCGCGACCAGCGGCACGAGTGCGAGGAATCCTCCCGGGAGGGTGATGGCGACCACGCCGAGCCCCGTGAGCGCCACCATCGCCATCGAAACGCGCCACGAGGAGATCCGTCCGAGAACCGCCCCTGCGCCGAACCGTACGGTGGAGGCGAGGATCGCGTGGATCCCGGAGAGCGCCCCGACCTGCGACAGCGTCAGGCCGAGACCGAGCGCGTAGAGCGGGAAGAACGCGTTCATGCCGCCGTTCACGAGGTTGATGTACAGCGCGATCGCGAATCCGAACCAGACGCCGGCGGGCATCCCCCGGATCCAGCCCCGGAGCGGCGGGGCGGCGGCGTCGACGTCGGCGGCGTGGCGTGGCAGGCGACCGATGGACCACGCCGTGACCCACCCGGACACCACCGCGGCGCCGGCCGCCACGCCGAGCGCGCCTTGGAGACCGATCGCGTCGCCCAGCGCGCCGCCGAGGAACCCGGCCAGGGCGTACCCCAGCCCGATGCTGCCCGTGTACCACCCCATCAGGGTTCCCGCGCCGACCTGGGCCGGACGCCGATCCATCAGCGCGGCCATCCCGGCCGTCGTCGCCACCGCGAACCCTGCGCCCTGCAGGGCACTGAGCATCGCGAGCACGGGCGCGGCGGACACCGTCGGGACCAGCGCGTATCCGATCGCCGCGAGGACCGCACCACTCCAGACCAGCGCGGTCGCGCGATCCGCACGGAACACGTTGCCGGCAGGGATCCGGAGCGCGAGCGACGAGAGGCTGCCGGTCGCCACGATCACCCCGATCACCGCCTCGGTGTGCCCTCGGGACTCGACGGCCGGCCCCACCAGCAGGTTGAACATGCCGTTCGCCAGCGTGAGCAGCCCGGTGCCGACGAGGAACCCGATCAGCGGCCTCCGGCCCACCGGCTCCTCGTGATCTGGGACGGGCGGACTCGCGGCCGGGATCCCCCCGGTCACGACCGCCGCTTGTGCAGCGCGGCGAGGTTCCGAGCGGTGCGGCGGAGGTGTCGCGACATGATCGCGCGCGCTCGCTCCACGTCGCGGTTGCGGATCGCCTCGATCATGGCGAGGTGCTCGCGCACGCCGGAGCGCCCCATCCCCGGGGCGACCTCCTTCGCGCGTTCGAGTGACATCAGGAGCGGGCCACGGAAGGACTCGATGAGCATCTCGATCGCGGTGTTGTGCGTCGCCCGCGCGAGCCCCACGTGGAACCGAGCCGAGAGCTCCACCGCGTACTCACCGCCGGCGAGGGCTTGCTTCTGCTCCTCGCAGATCGCGCGGAGCTCCTCCAGGTCGTCCTCGGTCGCCCGCTCGCACACCAGCGGGACGATCGCCGTTTCGAAGACCTGCCGCGCTTCCGTGACGTCGGAGGGTGAGGCGACGGAGAGCATCAGCATGTTCGCGATGCCCTCGCCGACCAGCGTCGACGGGGGCGCCGTGACGTACGCGCCCCCGCGCGCCCCCACGCGGATCTCGATCAGCCCGCTGGTCTCCAGGATGCGGAGGGCGTCACGAACACTCACGCGACTCACGCCGAACCGCTCGGCGAAGTCCCGCTCCGAGGGGAGTCGGTCGCCCAGTCGCACCTGGCCGGCGCGGATCGCCATCTTGATCTGCTCGACGATCTCCTCGGAGATCCTGCCCGTGTTGACCGGGCGGAAGAGCGTCCCGGCCTCCACGTCCGTGCCGCCGACGTTTCGCTCAGCCGTCATCGCGTCCTCGGCTCATCGTTCCGTGGTGATCGGACCGTGGTCGGATGGTCCGATAGTCATGCTACCCGGTGCGGCATCCCCGTCCCCCGGCGCCTCGGTGACTCGGTTCTCGTCGTCGACCCGTCCGCGGTCTCGGAACAGCAGCACCGCCGCACACATGGCCGCGACACCACCGACCGCGAGCGCCACCCTCGGACTGGTCGCCGCGCACACCCACCCGACCCCGATGACGCCGACGGGGGTGAGCCCGTTCGAGAACAGCTCGCGGATGGCCATCAGCCGACCGCGTTTGTCGCTGTCCGACCGGAGCAGCAGCAGGGTCTGCGAGGTCGCGTTGAACGACGTGCTCCCGAGACCCACACCGACCATCAACACCACGAGGACCGCGTAGGCGGGGGCGATCGCGGCGAGCACGAGGATGCCGCCCAGGCCCAGCGCCGCGAGGCCCGCGAGCCGCTGCGAGGGACGGGCGAGGTGCGCGGTGGCGAGCGCCCCGAACAGCGCTCCGACCCCGAGCGCGGACATCAGCAGCCCGTACCCGCCGACCCCCCCGTCGAACATCTGCGTCGCCATCAGGGGCAGCGTCACGCGGAAGTTCTGCGAGAGCGTCGAGATGATCAACGTGGCGAGGAGCGGGGCGCGAAGCTCCGACCGAACCATGCTGGACCGCAGGCCCTCCAGGATCTGACCCCGTCCGGCGGGCGCGGTCTCCCTCGGGTGGAGGCTCCGCGGATCCATCATCAGGAGCGCGATGATGATGGCCGCGAACGTTCCAGCGTTCACGAGGAATGCGACCGCCGTGCCGCTCACGGCGATCACGACGCTCGCGACGGCCGGCCCGATCAGCCTGGCGGAGTTGTTGATCGAGCTGTTCAGCGAGACCGCGTTCGCCGCGCCCTCCTGACCGACGAGCTCAAGCACGAACGAATGACGGGCCGGTTTGTCCACGATGTTCGCCAGGCCCAGACCGAACGCCATCACGTAGACCCATCCCAAGGTGGCGGTATCGGTGAGCACCAGGATCCCGAGGAGCAGGGCCAGGATCGCGAAGGAGATCTGCGAGACGAGGAGCACCCGCCGCGTGTTGTGCCGGTCCGTCAGCAGACCGCCCCACATGCCGAGGAGCAGGACGGGTCCCGATTGGAGGGCCAACCCGATCGCCAGCTCGAACGCTCCGCCGCCGAGCTCCAGGATCAGCCAGTCCTGGGCGATCCGCTGCATCCACGTGCCGATCGCCGAGATGATCTGCCCCGTGAAGAACAGGCGGTAGTTGCGTGTCTGCAGGCCGTGGAACGTGCGGCGGAGGAATCCACCCCGCGCCGGGTGCTTCACCCGCGCGGGTGCGGTGGCGACCCCGTCAGCCGGATCGTCGTCGTCGTGACCCCGGCTCACGCGCCGCCCGGAGCGACTCGCCCGAAGATCAGCAGGAGGTACCCCGTGGTCGAAGAGTTGTAGATGACCGGCTGGATCCGCTCGAGCTCCCAGCCGTCCGCCGCCGCCCGGTTGAGCTCCTGCTCGACCTGATCCGCGACCTCGTGTGGCATCACGCCTGTCGCCCGAACGTCGACGACCCGATGCTCGCGAGCGGCCGGCGGGACGGCGCCCGCCTCCCACATCGACTGGTCATGCGATCTCGACAAGCCGGTCACCTCCCCAACGCCCCATCGGGTACAACCGCAGCGTGGACCCCGTCGTATCCGTTCCGGCCTTCGATCGCCCGGAGTGCCGCCTCGGTCTCCGACAGTTTGAACGATGGGCCCCCGATCCGTTCGAGGGGAAGCGACCCCGAACCGATGATCGACAAGGCCAGCTCCACCGCGCGGTAGCTGTGACCGCGCACCCCAAGGACGCGGAGCTGCTTCCGTCGGATCTGCGTCACGTCGACCCGTACGGGGCTCCCCGTGCTCCCTGAGGCCAGGACCACGGTCCCCCGCTTGTGCACTGCAACGATCGCGGTCTCGAGGCTTGCGGCCCCCGCCCCGCTCGCGTCGATCACGACGTTCGCGCCCGCACCTCCCGTCGCGTCCTCGACGACGTCCACGAGGGGCTCCTGATCGACGTCGACGACGCGGTCGGCTCCGAGGTCCACCGCGAGCTCCAAACGCGCGCGATCACGCGACAGCCCCGAGACGATCACCTGACCCGCTCCTGCCGCCGTGCTCGCGATCAGGCAGCCGATCCCCTGCTGCCCGGGGCCGAGGATGACGACCACGTCGCCCATCCGTACGCCCGCGTCCAGCTGCGTCCACTGGATCCCGTTGCTGAGCGGCAGGGCGAACGCCGCTCGATCGGCGGCGACGCCGTCGGGCACCCGGTGGATCACCGAGCTCGGATGCAGGTACTGGTACTCGCTGTAGCCGCCCCACAGCGCGGGCGGCACCTCCACGGGCGTCGATCCGTACCGGATCGCGCCCACCCCGAGGTGGTTGTCCGTCTCGATACAGGACCGGAACTCCCCCGAGCGACAATCGACGCAGTGCCCACAGGGCAGGTACTCCTCGAGGAGCACTCGGTCGCCCTCGGAGACGCCCCAGCGACGCGCCGCCGTCTCCCCCACGCGCGCGATCCGACCGACCGACTCGTGGCCCAGGATCGTCGGCAGCATCGTGTCCGCCGCGTACTTCTTCAGGTCGCTGCCGCACACGCCGCACGCTTCCACCGAGAGCAGCCCGCCGGTATCGAGCGGCTCCGGCAGCGGGAACTCTCGGAGCTCCACCCGCTTCACTCCGACGGCGACGGCGGCGAGCGACGACTCGGCCATCACCACCTCGCCTCGAGCAGGTCGGCCATCGCGTCCTGCCAGCGCTCCGAGGCCTTGATGATCGCCTCGGCGGGACGGACGGAGCGGTACTCCGTCGGATCCGATCCGGCGGGGGGAAGCCCCTCGTCGATCGTCTTCAGGGTGTCGAGGAGCAGACGCCGGGCGGCGATGATCGCCTTGTCCGACGACCCGAGGTGCTCTCGGGAGCGGTCGACGATCGGACCCATCCCCTCCTGGACGGCATAGTCCTGCGTGTTCAGCCCGGTGATACCCGTGTACGTCTTCGTGCGCTGGAGCTCTCGATCGACGAGGTAGTCGTTGGAGAGGTTCTTGCGCAGGCGGTACGAACCCGGGTGGTAGTCGTCCACGCCGCGGCCCGCGGCCTCCTCGTGTCTGCGCCACGCCTCCGCGGAGATCTCCTTGTCCGCGTCGGTCGAGCAGATCCAGTTGTAGGCGAGCGTCCACTCGTCGTCGACGGGGACCCAGATGTGCCCACGGATCGACGGTGTCGAGCGCGGCGCCCCTTCCTTGTCGATGAACGCCGCTCGCATCTGCATCGCGGGGAGCAAGTAGTGGTACGCCCGGACGTACTGTCGACCCTCGCCGATCCGTCGGATCCCCGCGTAGCGGAACCCGTAGTCGGTCTTCTCCACCTCCAGCTTCGGATGGACGTCGATGCTCTTCAGGCGCGCGGGGTTGTCGATCTCGTTGTTGTGGACGAACGACGAATGGGCGGTATCGATCCCCCCTTCGAGCGCCTGGAGGAAGTTGGCGTGCTCGAGGGTCTTCGAGACTCGTCGATGGGTGTCCGGAGCCCGGAGCCACTCGTAGTCGGGCGGCGGCGGCGCCTCGGCGCGCGGCCCCATGAACGCCCACACCACGCCCCCGCCCTCCCACGTGAGGTAGGCGCCGATGTTCACCTTCTGCTTGAACAGGCTGCCCGGGGGCTCGGACGGGAGGTCGACGCAATTGCCTCCCACGTCGAACTTCCAGCCGTGGTACACGCACCGGAGCCCGGCCTCCTCGTTCCGACCGAAGAACATCGGGGCCCGACGATGCGGGCAGTACGCCTCGACCAGACCGACCTCTCCGGTCGAGTCGCGGAACGCGACGAGATCCTCGCCGAGCATCCGCACCCGGACCGGGGGGCCGTCGGGCGAGGGGATCTCCTTCGACAAGAGCGCCGGCAGCCAGTACCTGCGCATCAGGTTCCCCATCTTCGTTCCGGGACCGACCCGGGTCAGCGTCTCGTTCAGGTCAGTCGAGAGCATGGTCGGCCCCCCCACGTTCGCGGAGCATCGTTTCGTACCGCCCGTCGAGGACCTGCTGCACAGGGGCGCCCGCCGTGAGCTCGTGCAGCATCGAACGCTCCTTCGCGATGACCCGCTCGGCCGTCTCGAGCACCTCGTCCGCTGACGCGCTCGGGACGAAGGCGACACCGCTCGCGTCGGCGATCACCAGGTCCCCGGACGCCACGCGGACCCCGCCGATCACGACCGGTGTGTCGGTCGCCTCTTCGACGGATCGACCTCGCGCGCTGATCGGCGTCGCGGCGCGGGCGAACACCGCGAATCCGGCCCCGGCCGCCTCATCGACGTCCCGACAGGCCCCGTCGACGATCACCCCGGCGACCCCCTTCCGAGCGGCCGCGGCGCTCAGGAGTCCCCCCCACGCTGCGGAGTCGACGCGTCCGTGGTTGGCCACCACGATCACGTCCCCCGCGGCGGCGGTGTCGATCACCCGGGCGCCGAGATGGGTCGGCGGGGGCGGCTCATCCGCCGACACGGGACGGAGCGCGACCGTCCGCACGGTCCCGGAGATCCTCCCGGCGGGCCACAGCGAACCGATGCCCTCGGCGACCCCCTCCAGTCCGAGCGAGTCGAGTGCGTCGGAAACCGCGCAGGCGTCCAGCTCCCGGAGCCGGCCGGCCGCCTCGGTCGGATCGGAGCCCGTTCGTTCGCCCACGATCATCGCCACCTTCCGAAGGCCATGCCGCATCCGGTGCCCGCGGCCGAGCGGTAGCCGGGGACGTAGTCGATCTCCTCGAAGCGCAGATGGTCGAGCGCCGCCGCGGTGACGACCCAGTTCTTGATCTCCGAGGACCCCGACTGGAGCTTGTCCTCCGGGAGCGATCCCAACACGCTCGCGTCGCGTCCGGCGATCGCCTTCAGGACGGTCTGGTCGAGCTCCTCGTCCACCACGAAGTGGCTGAGACCGCCCGACGCGACGACGCCGACCCGCGCCGGCTCGGGCCAGGACTCGATCGCACGGCGAACCGCCTCCCCCAGGTCGTAGCAGCGCCGCGCGGTCGGCTGGTTCGGGGGGAAGTAGGTGTTCAGCAGGATCGGCACCATCGGCACGACGGCGTCCTTCATCAGCCGGAGGCGCACGAACGTGAAGGCGTGCCCGATCGAGCGCCCCGCGGGCTGCTCCCGCATCTGCGCCACGTCGAAGCCCTCGTCGACCGCTCGCTCGATGATGTGCTTGCCCAGCGCGGACGCGACCGGGTACGCCTCCTCGGATCCGGCGTGCTTGGCCCACATCGCCGCGGCTCGTGAAGCGGGGACGTCGCTCAGATCCCGCGGGATGTCGAGGACGGAGTCGCCCCAGTACATGGCGACGGCCGGCATGTTGCCCTCCGAGTACAGCTCGCCCTGGTCGTCACCCACGACCACGACCGCGTCCAGCGCGGCCTCGGCGAGGATCGCCCCGAGATGACCGACCGCTTCCTGCACGGCGTCGTACTTCCGCTGGAACACCTCCGGCGCGAGTTCCTGCGCGTCGGGCTTGCCGTCGCTCTGCAGGAGCTCCTCGTAGGGCGTCCGCTTCCTGTCCAGCTCGCCGTGCTTCGCCCACCAGTCTGGCGTCAGGCTCACCTGCGAGCCGTGCGACGTTCCGAGCCCCATCACGATCTCAGCCACGCGCCTCTCCTTCGTCGTCGGGAGCACGGTCGGCAGCTGGGTCGCCGCTGCCATCGAACGCCTTCGTGTAGATCCGTCGGGCGTTCCCCTCGAACACCAGCTCTCGGTCCGCCGGCGTGAGGGTCGCGAGACCCTCGATCACGGGCCGGAGGTCGTCGAGCGATCGGCCGGTGCTCGGATCGACCGCGCGTCCGGTCCCCGGCCGCTCCGTGCCGAACAGGCACGCCTCGGGGCCCGCGACCGTGAACAGGAGGTCGAGCCCCTCGGGCGAGTACACGCAGGTGTCGAAGGCGAGCCGTCGGAACCGCTCGGTGAATCGATCTCCGTCGCCGCGCCGGATCGCCGGAGAGCGGAATCGACCGAGCTGGTACGGCACCGCGCCGCCGCCGTGCGAAACGACGATCCGCAGATCGGGGAAGTCCTCGAACACCTTCGAGCCGAGGAGCCCGACCACCGCGATCGTCTCTTCGTTGATGAAGTGGACCGAGTAGGACTCGCGCGGGGCTGCGCACGCCGCGGAGTGGATCATCGCCGGCACGTCGAGCTGGGAGAGCTTCTCGTACAGCGGGTACCAGTACTCGTCCCCGAGGCCGGGCGGCGGCGGTCCCTCTCCCTCCATCGGGTCCGGGTTCAGGACGCAGCCGACGAACCCCATCTCGACGCAGCGCTCGAGCTCCTCGAGGATCGACTCCAGGGGATCCGTCCGGAACTGCGGCAGGCCGGCCACGGCTCGGAACCGGTCGGGACGCAACCCGCATTGCCGGTGGATCACGTCGTTCACGAACGTCGTCCACGCCCTCACGACGCCGGCGTTGAAGAGCGAGTGCATCATCGTGTACGGCCGCGGTGAGAGGAACTGGATGTCCGTGCCCACCTCATCCAGGAGCCCGACGTGGCCGTCGAGGACCGAGCCCAGGCGCTCGTCGGAGAGCTCGGGCGCCTTGAAGGGCGCCCGGCGGGCGATCAGCTTCGCCTGGTACTCGTAGACCTCCGGCGGCGCGACGGTATGACCGTGGACGTCGACGATCACGCTGGCCCCCCGTCTCCGCCGATCACGGCGATCACCTCGAGCTGGATCAGCGCCTTGCCCTCCCGGCCCAGCGGGAGGGCGTGGCGCGCGGGACGACTCGCCTCGTCCGGGAACATCCGGAGCCACTCCTCGTCGACGTATCGCCGGTCGTCGCGGTCGCGGATGAACACCGTCACCTTCGCGATGTCCTCCACGTCACCGCCGGCCGCCTCGACGAGCGCTCGGATGTTCGCAAAGGCGAACCGAACCTGGCTCGCGACATCCTCGGGATACGCTCCCGTTCCGGGATCCTTGCCGCCGATGCCCGAGGACACCAGCAGGTTCCCCACGAGCGAGCCGGCCGGGATCGGTGCCTTGTGCTGCATGCCCGGCAGATCGATCGATCGTCGCATCAGGAACCGTCCCCGCTGATCGGCGCGCCCTCGAGCACGGAGGCCATGAGCGCGCTCTGCGCGTCCACCGGGTCGTCGTCGTCCGAGCCGCGGTCGGCATGCGCGTCGACCGACGCCCCGAACTCGTCGGACACCACCACGCAATGCTCCACCGGGAACTCGGCGAACACGGCTTCCCGGCGCCGCAGGAAGACGTCGGAGTGCTGCCGGCTGTCGATCGGCTCGTCACCGACCATGAGGTGGTACTCGACGGCGTCGCCCAGGTACATCCGGCGGGTGATCGCCGCATCGAACACGTTCGGGGTCGCGTCCGGGCGCTCGGTGTGGAGCTGGATGTCCTCGGGGCGGATCGACACCGAGACCTCGTCCCCGATCACGACCCCCTCGGGGCACACGGCGTGGACCGGGCCGAGCTTCGTCTCGAGGAGGAACGGCCCCTCGTTCGGCATCCTGCCGGTGACGCGTGCGGCGAGCAGGTTGGTCTTGCCGACGAACGTCGCCACGAAAGCCGTCGCGGGGCGCCGGTAGATCTCGCGCGGCCGTCCGGCCTGCACGATCCGCCCGTCCTGCATCACCGCCACGACGTTCGACATGCTGAGAGCTTCCGTCTGGTCGTGGGTGACGTACAGCGTGGTGACCTCCGTCTCCCTCTGCAGCGTCCGGAGTTCCGCCCGCATCGCCTCGCGCAGGGTCGCGTCGAGGTTCGAGAGCGGCTCGTCGAGCAGGAGGA
>JBOGVC010000210.1:0-5430 GCA_050695275.1 Actinomycetota bacterium
GTCGGGATGCTCGACCACCACTTCCGGCGTGAACGGGCCGGCCTGGACGTAGCCGCGCTTCTCCAGCTCCAGCAGGTATCCACCGTCACCCAGCACCGGGCCGTCGGCGAGACGCTCCAGGATCCCCTTCGGCATGCGATCGAACCCCTTTCGTGGACGCGCCCGAGTCTAGGGCTGCCCCGCCCGCGCGGGGGAGGTGATCGTGCGACCCCCGGTCAGCCGTGGAGATGGCCGCCCGCGTTCGCGCCGCGTCCGCGTTCGGGACGATACGTGACGACCCAGCGGTCGATGGCGACGCCGCTTCCCTCGCTGGCGCGGTGGTGCGTCCCCAGGACCACGACCTTGGCGGTGTGGGGACCCTCGGCGAGGCCGGATGCGACCAGGACCGATGCGAACCCTCGCTCCGGCGCATACAGGTCGATCGTGCGCGCACGGCGGCCGTCGACCCGGATCTCCGCCCGCCCCCCGGCGGGTCCGCGGAGCGTCATCAGGGTCAGGCTCGTCCCGGAGAACCGCAGGCTCGCCCGCGCCCCGGGGGCGTCACTCACGACGTATCCGCCCTCGCTGGCGGAGGGATCCTTCACCCGGGCCCACGAGACGGCCTCCGGTTTGGGGTCGGCGTGCAGCGTCCCGCCCCATCGGAGCGCATCGACGGTCACCCTGCGATCGGTCGCTCCCCGACGCTTGCTGCCGAGTGGGGTGATCGTGAGCCGATGGAGGCCGCCGCCGAGATCCGTGAACCGATGCCGGACCCTGGCTCGGAGCCGACGCGCGTACCCGTCGATCACCTTCACGGGCTCCCCGTCGACGGAGATGCGGGCCTTCCCCATCCGACGCCCGTCCACGGTGAACAGGGTCACCGAGCCTCCGCGGAAGCCGAACGAGATCGAGGCCGCGCCTCGCCGTTCCCACCGGTACGACCCCCCGATCGAGTTCCTCACGCGCTCACGGCTCCACGTGAACCGAGTGCCGTCGCCGTCCCCTTCCGGCGACCGCGGCTCGGACTCGGGCGTCGACAAGAGCTCGGGGGTCGGCGTCGGCGTCGGCTCCGGCGCCGGCGTGAGATCGGGTTCCGGTGCCGGCGCCGGGCTGGGCTCCGGGATGGGGGTCGAAGTCGACGGGGTGCTGGGCCGGGACCCGGCGTCCGAGCTGCCCGGCGCTTCGGGAACGGTCCGTGCGGCCTGGACCGCGACCTCGCTCGGGCGTCCGAACACCGCGGAGACGGCCATATCGCCGAGCGCCGTCATGACGCAGGTGGGGGCCTCGCCGGCAGGCGCACAGGCGCCCGTCCATCTGAGGAATCGGGCGCCATCGTCGGGGACCGCGCGCAGCACGATCCGGGCGCCCGGAGTTGCCAGGCGGGCGCACGATCTCCTCCCTCCTCCGCACGCGAGGCGCTCCCCCGTGACCACCCCGCCGTCGGCCGGCCGCACCGTGATCGACGCCACCGTCCCCCGCGAGAGGGTCCCGTTCATCCAGTCCTGATCGACCGGCCCACGGATGCCGGCGATCCGCCCCACCGCCGACCACTGCCAGATCGTGTACCCCCGTCCACCCCAGCGGCGACCGGGCACGTCGGGCGCGCCCACGTACCAATGGGCCACCCACAGCGGATGGTCGCGCAGCGCGAACGACGCCGTGTTCCGCATGGAGCCGTGCCAGAAGAAGTTTCCCGAGTAGATCATCGCTCGCACCCCGGTGCGCTGGTAGACGCGCTCGAGCCATGCCGAAGCCCAGGTCCGGAGCTGCCGAGGGCCCAGCCCGCCGGTTTCCTCGATGTCCAGCACGGGGATGACGTCGCCGGCCCGGAGGCCGATCGTATCGAGGAAGTGGTCGGCCTCGACCCGCGGATCCCAGGGGGCGTGGCTCGGCTTCGCGTAGTGGTAGGCGCCCACCGTGAGCCCGTTCCGTCGAGCGCCGGCGACGTTGCGTGCGTACCGGCCGTCGCGGTACTCGTTGCCGAGCGTCGCCCTCAGGACCGCGAAGCGCACGGGCGTCGTGGCGACCGCTCTCCAGTCGATCCGCCCCTGATACATCGAGACGTCGATGCCAGGGACACCGGCGACCGCCGGAGCTGCCAGGACGGTTGTCGACACGACTGTGGCCGTGAGCGCGGCAGCGAAGAGGAGCTGTTTCCAGCGTCGTTCGACCCACCCCACGGAACGTCCACCCCCCGATCACGCTTCGCCGACCTCTTCGAGTCGCCGCACGATACCTGCCACGCAGCGTCGTATCGGGGACATCCTCGACAGGATCGGGGCCGTCCTTGAAGCACCTCGGCTGGGCGAGAGGGGTCGGGATCGCGTTCGCGAGGTGTCGCGGAGGTGTCCGGGGCCGGCGAACAGACCCCGGAAAGTGAGAAACCGCCGGAACCCGAGGGCTCCAGCGGTCTCTCGAGGAGGACGATACGCCGCCTCGGGGATCCCTGTCAAATCGAGCGTGCCCGCAGTTCGGCTGCCCAGGCGATGACCTCCTCCGCGGTTCGGTAGTTCAAGATCCGATCCCTCGGGATCCCCGCCAGGGCGGCGATGGCCATCCCGAAAGGCAGGAACTCCAGCTCGTGGGCGGCATGGGCGTCGCTCCCGATCGAGAACCACTCGACGCCCTCTGCCTCGGCGATGCGGGCGAGCTCCACGCCGAGGTCCTGCCGGGCGGGCGTGGCGTCGAGCTCGATCGCCTTCCCGTGTCGCGCCGCCTCGGCGAACACCCGTGGCCAGTCGGCCTCGAGGCCCGCCCGCCGGCCGTACATCCGCGCCTTCGGGTGCGCGAGCACGTGGATCGACGGGTTCCGCAGAGCCGCCAGATAGCGCTCCGTCTGGTCATCGCGGATCCGCAGCTTCGAGTGGAACGCGCCGAGGACGAGATCGAGCGGCGCGAGCGCCTCCGGCTCCATGTCCGCGGCGCCATCCGGGAACACGTCCATCTCCATCGAGCGGAGGATCCGGAACGGATCCTCGTCGGCGACCAGCTCCCCGTTCAGCTGGTCGATCCGGGCGATCTGATCGGCCAGCCGCTCCTCGCTCATCCCGTTCGCGATCGTCAGGCTCTTCGAGTGGTCCGTGATGGCGATGAACGAGCGGCCGAGCGCGCGAGCGGTCGCCGCCATCTCCCGGAGCGGCAGGGAGCCGTCGCTGTCGGTCGTATGGACCTGGAGGTCCCCGTGTGGCGTGGCCTCCCATCCGGGATCCGCGTCGAGCACGGTCCGGACCTCGGCGAGCGTGAGGAAGCCGAGCCTGGTCTCGTCCGGTTCCGGCAGCTCGGGTGGGTCGTCCAGCCACCCGTGGATCTTCGCGGCGACCCATGGACCGACCGCGCGGAGCTCGGTCAGCGAGCGCCCGGTCTCGGCCACCTCGGCCGCTTCCTCGCTCCAGAACCGTGCAGCGCCGGAGGCTCGCCGGAGGGCGCGCCGGCGATGCGTGGTCTCCTCCTCGCTGGCGTGCCACAGGAGGTCCGCCAGGACGCCGTTCGACAGGCTCACGTCACCGGCGGGTCTCCGCGGCGCCGCTCGTAGCGCACGATCGACCAGACCTCGTTCCCCTCGCGATGCTCGGATCGTTCGATCAGGTGCATGCCGACCTTCTCCGCCACCCGGATCGACGAGGCGTTGTCCGCGTCCGCGTACGCGCGAACGACCTCGGCACCGAGGGTGTCGATCGCGTACGAGACCAGCGCCCGGACGGCCTCGGTCGCGTACCCGTGACCTTGCACATCCGGCGAGATCGTGTAGCCGACCTTGAGGACGCCCGGCTCGCCGTCGGCTGGGCTGATACCCACGTCGCCGACCAGTCGGCCGTCCTCGCGACGCTCGACCGAGAACTGCACCCACCCGCCCGGCTGCCCCGGTGTCCGGCCAGCCATCTCCTCGATGTCCGCCCGGACGCTCTCGACATCGGTCCGCTCCCACCCCTGCGTGCGATTCACGTCGGGATCACTGCGGTACCCGGAGATCGTCTCGGCGTCCTCGGGGCGAGAGCGGCGGAGGACGAGCCGATCCGTCTCGAGGCGATCGAACTCGGCGTCGGCCCGCATGGCCGCACAGCGTACCCAGTAGCCTGCCGGGCCAAGGGCCCAAGAGTTTCGGATGACGAGTAGGCAACGGGCCCGGGAGGGGACGAGATGGAACCCTGGTCCTTCGAAGCCAAGGGGCGGACCGACGAGCACATCGTGGACAGCCGCGCGCTCCGGGGGAACGCGCTCGGCGATCCCCACGAGCGTCCGCTGTGGGTCTCCACCCCTCCCGGGTACGACGACGATGCCGAGCGGCGGTACCCCTCCGTCTACGTGATCCAGGGCCTCACCGGGCAGCTCGACGCGTGGAGGAACCGCTCACCGTTCCGGCGCAACTTCCCGGAGCTCGCGGACGACCTCTTCGCGCGAGGGGAGGCGCCGCCCGTGATCGTGGTCTGGGTGGACTGCTGGACGTCGCTCGGCGGCAGCCAGTTCCTCGACTCGCCCGGCACCGGCAACTACCTGACCTACCTCTGCGACGAGATCGTGCCGTTCGTGGACGAGCGCTACCGCACGATCGCGGATCGGGACCACCGCGGGATCCAGGGCAAGTCGAGCGGCGGGTACGGCGCGATGGTCGTCCCGATGCTCCGCCCCGATCTGTGGGGCGGACTGGCGACCCACGCCGGCGACGCGCTGTTCGAGACCTGCTACCTGCCGGAGTTCCGCCAGTCGGCTCGCGTGCTCCGCGACCGGTACGAGGGATCCTTCGACGCCTTCTGGAAGGACTTCCGGAGCCGGCCGGCGTTCTCCAAGGACGGCGACGGGCACTTGTTGAACGACTGGTGCATGGCCGCGTGCTACTCGACCGATCCGGACGGGACGGTCCGGCTCCCGTACGACACGTCCACCGGCGAGCTGACCCCGGAGGTCTGGGCACGGTGGCTCGAGGTCGACCCCGTGCGGATGGTGCCGAAGCACGCCGAGACCCTCCGGTCGATGCGCGCGATCTACATCGACGCCGGCAAGAAGGACGAGTATTACCTCGACCTCGGCGCGGAGGCGTTCCGTCGCGAGCTCGCGCGGATCGGCGTGACCGACGTGTTCTTCGAGCTGTTCGACGCGACGCACATGTCGATCGAGTACCGATACCCCCTCAGCCTGCGGTATCTGGCCGAACGCCTGTCCCCGTGATCGTTCGCCCGTCCGGGCGGTCGACCGGCCGACGACACTGGCCGACGACACGGGAAGGACCGGCAACATTCCGTAAGCGTTCACTTACGATTGTGTATGATGCCGCCCTCAGGCTGCGCGAGGCAGCCGGAAGGGGGAGATCCGATGACCACGGATTATCTGCTGCTCTACAGCGGAGGCAGCATGCCGGAGAGCGAAGAGGAGCAGTCCACGGTGATGAAGGCCTGGGACGTGTGGATGCACGATCTCGGCTCGTCGCTGAAGGACGGGGGGAACCCGTTCGCCCCG
>JBOGVC010000211.1:0-4972 GCA_050695275.1 Actinomycetota bacterium
GCCGTGCCGTTGCAGGTGTACCTGATCACGGGCTCGACCGCCATGGTCGGGCTGCTGGGGTTGACCGAGGTCCTGCCCCTGATCTTCCTGCCGATCGTCGGGGGCGCGATCGCCGACGTGGTCGAACGTCGGCGATTCCTGATGATCGCGCAAGGGGCGACAGCGGTCTTGTCCGTGGCCCTCGCCGTGAACGCCTTCCTCCCGGATCCGCAGGTATGGATCCTGTTCGCGTTCTCTTTCGCCTGGGCCGCCGCGTATTCGCTGTACTCGCCCGCGTTCCGGGCGTGGCCCGCGCGCCTGCTCACGCCCGATCTGTACACCTCCGCGCTCGCCCTGGAGGTCGTGTACTACCAGGCCGCCGCGATCGCGGGGCCACTCCTGGCCGGGGTGCTGATCGCCGCGTTCGGGGATCGCCCGCAGGTCGGAGTCGGATGGGCCTACGTCCTCGACGCGGTGAGCTACGTGGCCGTGATCGGCGCCCTCGCCGGGATGCGACCGTCTCCTCCCACCGCGGAGCGGCTGGCGGTCGGTTGGTCGGCGATCCGTGAGGGCCTGCGCTTCATCCGCGTGACGCAGGTCCTGCAGGGCACCTTCTACATCGACCTGATCGCGATGATCTTCGGCATCCCCGTCGCGCTCTACCCGGCGTTCGTCCTCGACGTCCTCGGCCGGTCCGCGGCGGCGCTCGGCCTCCTGTACGCGGGGGAGGCCGTGGGTTCCCTGCTCGTCGCCCTGTTCAGCGGCAAGGCGAAGCACGTCCGACGCCAGGGCCTCGTGACGATCGTCGCGTGCGTCTGCTGGGGGGCCGGCATCATCGGGTTCGGGCTGTCACCCACGCTCTGGGTCGCTCTCGTCTTCCTGATGCTCGCGAGCGCCTCCGACATGGTGAGCGGCCTCTATCGGGACGCGATCCTGAAGACGGTCACGCCGGACGAGATGCGGGGGCGACTCGAAGGGGTCGGCCTGGCGGTCGTGGGAACCGGGCCCTCCCTCGGCAACGCGGAAGCCGGGTTGCTCGCCTCCGCGACGAGTGTCCGGTTCTCGATCGTCTCGGGCGGGATCGCGTGCATCCTCGGCGCCGGCCTGCTGGCGCTCGTCCTGCCGAAGTATCGGAGGTACGACGCAGCGGAGCCCGTCGTCTAGCGGTTCCGTCCGAAGACGGGCGGACGTATCGGCACGATGCCCCGATCGGAGGACCACAGCGCGATGGGCGCCTCCGTGAGGGCGGCGAGGGAGATCAACACCCGGTCGTAGTTCACCCGCCAGCCGGCGAAGTCGCGCCACGCTTGATCTCGATCGGGTTTCAATGGAACCCCCGCCTCGTCGAGTTCCGCGATCACATCGTTCCACTCATCACGCCCGATCGAGATCGGGTCGTCGGGGCGCGGGTTGGGATCGTGTGCGATCTG
Organism: Actinomycetota bacterium; assembly: GCA_050695275.1. Classification (GTDB taxonomy): domain Bacteria; phylum Actinomycetota; class UBA4738; order UBA4738; family HRBIN12; genus JAJNBA01. The sequence continues at coordinate 1,410 of JBOGVC010000211.1, forward strand.
GAAGTAGTCCGCGATCGCGCGCAGGCACAGGTACCCGGATCGGATGCAGAACTCGGCTTTGACGTCGCGAGGGATGTCGACCGAAGAAAGGGTGAGCGCCGCCCCATCGAGCACCGCACCGGCAGCGGTGATCCACGAGTGGTCCGGATGGGACGATCGGAAGAACGCCAGGGTGGGATGCGACGTGTGGGACTCTTCCACGTCGACGAACCATCGCTCCCACTCGGCCCAGACCTCGTGGATCTCCGGGAGCCGCCCGAGTTGCCAGTACCGCCAGATCATCTCGCGGGCCGACGGCGGCGAGCCGGCGCGGACCTCGAGGGCCGTGATGCCCACCTCGCGGCGGGAGAACGCCGCGTAGATCGTCGGGAGATACGTGATCAGCAACGCGAGCAGGAACAGGCCGATCGCGGCCTCCACGAAGATCAGCGCTGTGCTCCCCAGTCCTTCCGGGCGCGCGAAGCCCAGGGTGAACAGGGACGATCCGGAGAGGTCGAACGATGCGCGCCACCCCTCGTGGTCGGTTCCCCAGAAGATCAGGGTGAAACCGGCGAGGACGAGCGCGAGCCACGTGGCGAGCGTGGCCATCAAGCCGAGCGGGGCGTACGCGCCGAGGATCCGGTCCCTGCGCTGGAATCGCATCGACGGCCTGGCGATGACGCGGAACAGCCCGCGGAGGAGCACGAAGACGGAGCGCGTGATCCGGGACGCGGACGCTCGCGGAAGGACGACCGTTTTCACCGCCGAGCCGATCGCCGCCCCGACGGTCGCGACGCCGACCACCACGGCGAGGATGCGCAGCGCCAGCACGCTTCGGATGGTAGGCGGTTCCGCTACTCCGCGGCGGCGGTGATCGATTCCCTCGCAGCCGCCTCAGCGTGGATCTCGTCCGCGTGCGCCCGTCCCGGGATGAACCGGTTGGCCACCACCGCCGCGGTCAGGAGGACCAGTCCGGCGATCAGCAAGGCGAGGTGGAACCCGCTCATGTAGGAATCGCGGAACGCGGCGGCGAACCCGCCGATCTGCTCGGGCGTGAGTCCCAGCCCGGCGAGCTCGGCGGGGGAGACGAACCCGTGTGACGCGCTCTCCGCGACCGCGCTCGCCTGTCCCGGGCTCAGGCCGATCTCGGCGAGCTTGGGCACGAGCACGGAGCCGAGACGGTCGAACAGCACGGTGCCCAGGAGCGCGATCCCGAGGACGCCGCCGACCTCACGGCTGGTGTTCGTCATCGCCGAACCCAGTCCCGCGCGCTGCGGCCCGACCGCGCCCATCACGGCGGCCGTCATCGGCGCCATGGTGGACCCGAGCCCGTGACCCATCAGCACGAACAAGATCCCGATGATCCAGAACGGCGTGTCGGGCTGGATGAACGTGAGGCCGAGCAGGCCGGCCGACGCCACCGTGAGCCCGTAGGTCATGGGGATGCGCGGCCCGATCCGCTGAGCGAGGTGCCCGGAGATCGGCGCCGTCACGATGATCATCACCGTCATCGGGAGGAACCGGAGGCCGGTCTGGAACGGTGTGTAGCCCCGGATCGCCTGCATGTACAGCGTCACGAACAGGAAGATCGAGAACATCCCCAGGGAGACGGAGAACGCCACGGCGTTGCCGGCGCTGAACGTGGGGATCCGGAAGAACGAGAGAGGCATCATCGCCTTCGGGCTCCGGTGCTCCCAGACGAGGAACGCCACGAGCAAGATGCCCGCGAGCACGAGGGAGCCGACGATCATCGGGTCGCCCCAGCCGCGCTGGTTCGCTTCGATCAACGCGAAGGTGAGGGCGAAGAGTCCTCCGGTGCCGAGCGCCAGCCCGGGCAGGTCGAGGTGGCGGGTCTCCTCGGAGACGGACTCGCGCACGGTTCGCCAGGCGATCGCGAAGGCGAGCACGCCGATCGGCACATTGATGAAGAAGACGGTCTCCCATCCGGAGTGCTCGACGATGTAGCCGCCGAGCGTGGGTCCGAGCGCGAGCGCCAGACCGCTCACACCCGCCCAGATACCTATCGCTCGCGAGCGCTCTTCCGGCGGGAACGTGACCGTGAGGATCGAGAGCGTGCCCGGCATCAGCAGTGCGGCGCCCACGCCCTGGAGGGCCCGGAACATGATCAGCTGACTGCCGGACCCAGAGAGGCCGCAACCCAAGGAAGCGAGCGTGAAGATCGTCAGGCCCGTGAGGAACATCTTCTTGCGGCCGTAGCGGTCGCCGAGGATGCCACCCGTGAGCAGCAGCGATGCGAACGCCAGCACGTAGCCGTCGATGATCCACTGCAGGTCCGAAACGGTCGCATCGAGCTTGCTCGTGATCGTGGGGAGGGCGATGTTGACGACGGTGTTGTCGAGCATCGCCATCGCGAGGGCGAAGCACATCGTCAGTAGGACGATGACCTTCTCTCGCGCGTTCTCGCCCTTGAAGCCCAGCAACGGCACGTCTCGATCCTCTCTGGTCGACCCCCGTTCTAACGCGAGAGGCGCGAGGTCTCTTCCCTAGGTCAGCTTGTTGAACAGGCGGATCGAGAGCGGGGTGAACACCGCGACGATCCCGACGATCCAGAGGGCGGACCACAACATCAATTGCTCGGGAGTACCCCCCATCGTCGAGTACTCGCCGAACGCGAAGTACCGGGCGAGGTTCGCCCAGTGGGTGATCGGGTTGTTCCGCGCGATCACCTGCACCCACTCCGCCATCCCCTCGACCGGCACCAGGGCTGAGCTCATGAACACGAGCGGGAAGATGCCCGTGAACGCGGCCGCCTGCACCGCCTCCAGCTTCTTCACCGACAGCGCGATCCAGGCCATCACCCACGAGAACGCGAAGCTGACAGCCATCACCAGCACGATCATCGCGATCGCGTTCAGGAAGCCGTTCTCGAAGGAGAAGCCCACCAGGTAGCCGATCCCGATCACCACGAGGAGCAGGACGAAGTTCTTGATCAGGTCCGACGTCGCCCGGCCGGCGAGCATCGCGGACCGAGCCATCGGGAGCGAGCGGAAGCGGTCGACGAAACCGGCCTTGAGGTCCTCGGCGATCCCGATCGCCGTGGTCGTCGCCCCGAAGATCGCGTTCTGGACCATGATCCCGGGCATCAGGAACATCACGTAACCCCCGAGGGCCTCGATCTCGGGCGGCACGTTCTGTATGTTGCCGGCGAAGACGTACACGAACAGCAGGACGAACATGACCGGCTGCACGAGCTCGAAGACGAGCACGGCCGGGATCCGGACGATCTGCGTCAGGTTCCGGCGTGCGACCACGAGCGAGTCCTGGACGGACGTCACCGCCCGCGAGCCGATCCCGGGGGCACGAACCGCGACGGCGCTCATCGGTCCCTCCTCTTCCTGCGCTTCTTCTCCGGTTCCGCCTCGGCCGCTTCCTCCTCGAGCTCCATCTCCGCCGCGTGGCCGGTCAGGGAAAGGAACACGTCGTCGAGGGTCGGACGATGCAAGGCGATGTCCTCGATCGGGATACCCGCGTCATCGAGCTTCCGTACGGTCTCGAGCAGCACGGTGGGGCCTTCGCTCCCGACCGGCACCCGGATCAGACGCGTTCCTTGGTCAGCCGAGATC
>JBOGVC010000212.1:0-3983 GCA_050695275.1 Actinomycetota bacterium
GCCTAGGACTGTTCCCTCAGGTACTGCTCGATCTCCGTCGCGAGGTCGTCGCCCGACGGTATCCGCTCCTCGCTCGCGATCGCCTCCAGTCGGGCCAGGTACTCCCTGGAGTCGGGGTCCTCCGCGATCGCCGCGTCCAGGCGTTCCGCTGCGAGAGCGCCTCCTCGCCGAGCCCTCCCACCGGGATCGTGACGCCGAGGCGTCGCTCGACGTGCTGGAGGAGGGCCACCGTGGCGGGCGCGTAGGCGGCCGCCCCGATGTAGTGGGGGATCTGCGCGTAGTAGCCGACGGCGGGGATCCCCGCGGCCGCCACCGTCATCTCCACCGCGGACAGCGCCGCCGCGGGCACCCGCAGGATGCCGCCCGGGCCTTGCTGCTCACCGTCTCGCAGCGACGCGTCGGTGGAGGCCGTCGCCAGCACGGGAACGGGGCGCGTGTGCGGGACGGCGGCCGGGATCGCACCCAGGCTGATCCACTCGACGACCCCGAGCCGCAACGCCAGCTCCAGCAGGTCGTCCCCGAGCTGCTTCCACTTGTAGTCGGGCTCCGGGCCGACGAGGACGAGCAGATCACGGCCGTCGAAGGAAACGTGCCGAACCATGATCTCCGGCCATTGCATCCTCGCGAGCACCCCGTCGACGACGTCCAGGACCGGCCGCCTCGCTCGATAGTCGTGCAGCGCATCGACGTCGAAGGAGGCGACGATCCGGCCACCATCCGCCACGTGGTTCGCACACGCGGTCGCGGCTCCCGCCGCGTCGATCCAACCGTCGAACGCCACGATCAGGACCGGCGCGGTGAGCACGGGGATCTGCTCGTCGAGGCGATAGAGGCTCACCCTCCGAGGATAGTCCCCGGAGCCGGAAGAGCCGTTCCCCGCCTCGATGACGTATGAGTGGGACGTGGATGGGGATCGATCCGGACGACGAGGGCCCTTGCGGTTCACTGCCATCCGCGCCGGAGCGATCCTGTCCGTCTCGCTCGCGGGATGCGCGGGGGACGTCTACGGCGAATTCCCGTCGCCGCCGACGCCCGCGATCACGGCCACACCGAGCGCCGAAGCCGACGACGGCATCCTCGCCGAGATCGCGGTGGACGGGAGCCCCTGCTTCCTCGCGGAGGCCGGTGATCGGGTCTGGGTCACCGCGTTCGACGGGAACGAGCTCGCCGAGATCGATCCCGAAACGAACGAGGTGGTCTCGACGCGACGGATGCCGGGAGGACCGTGCGGCATGCTCGAGGTGGACGGCGCGCTCTGGATCGAGACGCCGAACGCAGGAGCGATCGTGCGATTCGACCCCGAGCGTGGCGAAGTGATCGACCGTCTCCGGGTACCGGGAGGCGTGTTCGGCCTCACGTCCACGTCATCGGGCATCTGGGGCGTCGCCGGCGAAGGCGAGGAGGTCGTCCAGATCGATCCCGGATCCGGCGAGGTCCTCGCACGGGTGGAAGTGGATGGGCCGCTCGGAGGGCTCGTGTTCGCCCGCGAACAGGTCTGGATCGCCGCGGCGGGAGCGCTGGTGCGGATCGATCCGCGAACCCAGGCCGTCGTCGATGAGATCGAGCTGGAGTCCTACGAGCCGGAAGGACTCGCGGTGGACGGCGACGTCCTCTGGGTCTCCAGCTCATTCGAGCAGAGCGTGCTGCGGTTCGACCTCCGAACGATGAAGGTGCGAGACCGCCTGCCCGTCGACGACGCGTTGTTCGGTGGGGTCGTCCTCGGCGACTCGTACTGGGTCTCGGGGAACAACACCCTCTATCGGCTCGACGTCGAGACCGGTGAGGTTGAGGACGAGTTGGAGCTCATCGGGTTCGGGCCGATCCCGGCCGCCGGAGACCTGTGGACCGTCGACTTCATCGCCAACGCGGTCTTCCGCCTCGACGAACGGGCCCCGTCATGATGAGCCCTTCGACCTAGCCCTTCGACGGATGCGTCGCCATCCGGTCAGGGATACGCTCTCGATCGATGAGCGCGCCCGACCAGACCGTCTACCGCGTCCACTTGGCCGACCCGGGAGGCCGTACCAGCGTGCTCGACGTCCCCGCCGAGGATTTCGAGTCGATGGAGCGGGGGATCTCGCTCGGAACGACCACCATCGTCCCGTGGCACCGGGTGATCCGGTACACGCGCGAGGTCGTCCAGACGATCGATGACGCGTTCCTCACCCGAGCGGAGATCCGGGCTTGGCTCGACGACGGCTCGGACCAGGGCGAGCGGATCGTGGTCCGCGCCGACCGCTTCGACGCCGGCACGTGGACGGCGGACTTCCTCGTGGAGCGGACGCTGGACATCGAGGGCGGCATGGTGCACCTCACGAGGATCCACGTCCCGTGGAGCCGGGTGCTTGAGTACGAGCGGCTCCCGGCGCGGGTCGAGGTCCCCAGCCGACCTGACTGATCTCCCCGGCTCACGCGCCGGGTGTTGTCTTCGCGTCGGTCTCCTGGGCGCCCGCCTCCTTCAGGACGCTCTTCAACGTGGACATCGCGTTCATGGCCGGCGGGAATCCCGCGATCGTCGCCGTCTGCAGGATGATCTCGCGCAGCTCCTCGGGTGAGAGGCCCGCCTTGAGGGAAGCTCGGAGATGCTGCGGGATCTGGGAGGAGCGCCCGGTCGCCACGAGCGCCGCGACCGCGGCGATCTCGCGATCGCGTAGCGCGAGGCCGGGACGCGTGTAGACATCGCCGTATGCGAACTCCACGATCGCCCGGCCGAGGTCGCCGAGCCCTTCGACCGCGGCCAGCGCCTTCTCGTCGTGCACCTCGAGGAATCGTTCACGCCCCCGCTCGTACCTGTCCTCGCTCACCGCACTCCTCTCTTCGCCGCGGACGATCCCGCCCAGGGCTGATGCTCGGCACTATGCATGCACGCGGAGGCCGTCGAGCCCTCGGATGATGTAGTTCGGTCGGAACGTCGGCTCCTCCACGAGCTCCAGGTTCGGGAAGCGCTCCAGCATCGTCCCGAACGAGATCTGCAGCTCCATCCTGCCCAGGGGAGCTCCCAGACAGAAGTGGATGCCCGCGCCGAACGTCAGGTGCGGGTTCGGCTTCCGGTCCAGACGGAGCGCGTCGGGCTCCTCGAACACCTCGGGATCGCGATTGGCCGAATCGAACAGCAACCCGAGCTCCGCTCCCTTCGGGATCTCCACTCCGTGGAGCTCGAACGGCTCGAGCACCCAGCGCTCGAACATCGGCAACGGGGTCTGGAACCGCAGCAGCTCCTCGATCGCCGTCGGGAGCAGCGAGGGGTCGGCCCGGAGCTCCCGCAGCCGATCGGGGTGCTGGAACAGGGCCCACCAGCCGAGGAGGGTCGCGTTCACCGTCGCTTCGTGGCCGGCGTTCAGCAGCAGGACGCACGTCCCCACGAGCTCGTCCTCCGTGAGCGTCTCGCCCTCGTCGATCACGTGGACGAGGCCGGAGATCAGGTCGTCGCCGGGCGCGGTCCGGCGTTGCCGCGCCAGCTCCCGCAGGTAGCCGGAGAACTCGAGGCTCGCGCGGACGGCATCGTGCTGCGCGGCCTCGGAGGGGTTCAGCTCGTACATCTTCACGATGTCGGCGGACCAGGGGCGCAGGAGATGATGGTCGGCCTCGGGCACCCCGAGCATCTGCGCGATCACGATGACCGGCAGCGGTTCCGCCAGCGTCGGGAGCAGGTCGAACGCTCCCGCGCCCGCCACCTCTTCGAGCAGGCCCTCGAAGATCGCGTGGACCCGGGGGCGGAGGGACTCGACGAACCTGGGTGTGAACGCCTTCGCGACGAGCTTCCGCACACGCGTGTGGTCGGGGGGCTCCATGTCCAGGATCCCCGCGTTGATGAGGTCCCAGAACGGTGCGTGCCAGTCCGGCGGCACCGGGCGGCCCATGTCCTCGTGCGTCGTCGTGTGGAGGTACGTGCGACCGAACCGACGATCTCGCAGGAGGGCGTCGACGTCGGCGTAGCGCGAGATCAGCCAGTGGTCGGTGGCCTCGTCGTAGACGACGGGCGC
>JBOGVC010000213.1:0-3982 GCA_050695275.1 Actinomycetota bacterium
ACAAGGCATCCACCCCGACTATCAGATCGCGAACGTGCATTGCTCGTGCGGCAACACGTTCCAGACCCGCTCCACCGTGAGCGAGATCCGGGCCGAGCTGTGCTCGAACTGCCACCCGTTCTACACGGGCAAGCAGAAGTTCGTGGACGCGGGCGGCCGGGTCGAGCGCTTCCAGCGGCGGTACGCGAAGACACAGGCTGCCCAACAGGCCCAGCAGGGCTAGCCGACCAGTGGCGGAGGCAGAGCTCCCCCGACCGGCGTCGCCGCGCACCCACCTCTACGGCGGCCAGGCGGTCGTCGAGGGCGTCATGATGCGTGGCGCCGGGTTCTGGGCCATCGCCGTCCGCAAGCCCGACGCCTCGATCCACATCGAGTCGCACGAGATCGATTCGATCGTGCTCCGCGTGCCGCTCCTCGGGAAACCGTTCCTGCGCGGCATCATCGTGCTCGGCCAGTCGCTGGCGATCGGCATGCGCGCGCTCATGATCTCCGCGAATCAGTCGCTGGAGGAGGAGGAGCGCCTCACTCCCCGGCAGGTGGTCCTCTCGGTCGTGCTGGCGCTCGCGTTGTTCATCGGCATCTTCATCATCGGCCCGACGACCCTGTTCGCGTGGTTCGAGAACCGCACCGGGTCCGCGGGCATCCTGACGCTCGTCGGTGAGGGGCTCTTCCGCGTGGCGCTGTTCGTCGCGTACCTCTTCCTCATCGGCAGGACGAAGGACATCCATCGCGTCTTCGAGTATCACGGCGCCGAACACAAGACGATCGCCGCGTTCGAGCACGGTGAGGAGCTGGAGACCGAGGCGATCGACCGCTACCCGAAGGAGCACGTCCGCTGCGGCACGAACTTCCTCATCATCGTGATGATCATCACGATCTTCGTCTTCACCCTGTTCGGGACGCCGGCGCTGCTGTGGCGGATCCTCTCGCGGGTGATCGCGATCCCGATCATCGCCGCGATCTCGTACGAGGCGCTCCGCCTGGGTGCGAAGCACCCCGGGTCCCTCGGCATGCGGATCCTGATGACGCCCGGGATCTGGCTGCAGAAGATCACGACGCAACAACCGGATGCCTCGCAGATCGAGGTCGCCGTCACCTCGTTCCGCGAGCTGCTCCGCCGGGAGGCGGAAGCGACCGCGGTCGATCGGTAGCCGAGCCTCCCAGCCCGGTTCGGGCCGAGTTCGTAGAGGTCGTTGCATCCGCGGATCGGTGCGCGAAGATGATGCGGTCCCCATGACCCGGGAGGTTTTCCCCATGCCGACCAGCGACCTGGACATGCCGCTGCTACCGAGCGCCGAACAGATCCGCAGACGCGAGTTCGCGACGGTGCGCCGTGGCTACGATCCGCAGCAGGTGCGCACCTACCTCACGTCGATCGCGAAGCAGGTGGGGACGCTGGAACAGGAGCTGAGCCAGCTCCGGCTGGAGGTCGGTTCCGCGGCCGCACGCGGCGAACCGCTCGCCGCGACCCCTCCGGCGACGCCTGCACCCGCTTCACCCGACACCGGCGACCCGTACGACGCCCTGTCGAAGCGCTTCGCCACGCTGATCGAGATGGCGGATCAGGAGGCCGAGCGCATCCTCGAGAACGCGCGGTCCGAGTCGGAGCTCGCTCTCGACGAAGCGAGGACCGAGGCCGACCGGATCAGGGTCGACGCCCAGGCGCACGCCGAGGAAGCCCGGCAGGAGGGGACGGATCTCCTGGAGCGGGCCCGGACGGAATCGAGCCTGATGTTGGCCGGTCTCGCCGAGCGCCGCCGCGGGCTCGTGAGGCAGCTCGAGGAGATGCGCTCGAAGCTGCTCACGGTCGCCGAGGATCTCGTGGCGCCCATCGATGAGGCCGCCAGAGCCGAGGCGGAGGACGCCGACCTCGTCTCGCCGACCGCCGATGCCGGTGCGAACGGCGAGAAGGCGGGCGATGCCGACGAGGGCGAGTCACCGATGGATCCGCGCTACGAGGACCTCTGGGTCAACAAGGATCCGTCGATCGAGATCCCCGATCTCGCGGCGATCGACCTCGAGTTCGACGAGCGCGACGAGTAGCGGTCCCGGGGCGCCGCGAGGGCGCCTGGGAGAATCGTCGGCGTCATGGACGTCGAAGACCGCCTGAAGGAGATCGAGGCCCGCTTCGAGCAGGTCCAGGCCGAGATGTCCACGATCGAAGCGGCGACCGACCACGATCGCATGCGCACGCTGGGCCGGCAGTTCGCCGAGCTCGAGCAGATCGTCCGGCCCTACCGTGAGCTCCGGCAGGCGACGGCGGACCTCGCCGAGGCTCGTGAGCTCGCCGCCGCGGAGACCGACGCCGAGATGGCGGAGGCCTTCGAGGGGGAGGCTCGCGCGGCTGCGGAGCGAGCGGAGGCCCTCCGGTCCCGGCTCGAGACCCTGCTCGTCCCGAAAGACCCCAACGAGGGCAAGGACCTGATCCTCGAGATCAGGGCGGGCGCGGGGGGCCAGGAGGCAGCGCTCTGGGCGGGCGATCTGTTCGAGATGTACCGGCACCTCGCGGACCGGCGCCGATGGAAGACGGACGTGCTCGCGTCGGCTCCGGCGGAGATGGGTGGCTACAAGGAGATCGTCCTGGGCATCCGCGGACGCGACGCCTACGGCTGGTTGAAGCACGAGTCGGGCGTCCATCGTGTGCAGCGGGTCCCGGTGACCGAGTCGCAGGGCCGGATCCATACGTCCACCGCCACCGTGGCGGTGATGCCCGAGGCCGAGGAGGTGGAGGTCGACATCCGCCCGGAGGACCTGGACATCGACGTCTATCGCTCGAGCGGTCCCGGCGGGCAGTCCGTGAACACCACCGACTCGGCCGTGCGGATCATGCACAAGCCGACGGGCATCAAGGTCGAGGTGCAGGAGGAGCGGTCCCAGCTCCAGAACCGGGAGAAGGCGATGCGCTACCTGCGCGCGCGTCTGTATCAGAAGGCCCTCGACGAGCAGCAGGCGAAGGAGGCGGCGGCTCGCCGCTCCATGGTGGGAACCGGGGAACGGTCCGAGAAGATCCGGACCTACAACTTCCCGGAGGGTCGGGTCACCGACCATCGGATCAAGCACACCTCGCATCAACTCGCGAACGTGCTGGCGGGCGGCGACGAGCTCGACACCTTCACGGAACGGCTGCAGGCCGCGGAGCGATCGGCCCAGCTCGCCGACCCGGGCGACGCGCGGCCGGATGGGAACGGGTGACGTGCACGCGGCGCAGGTGGTTCGCCGGGCAGCCGAGTACCTCGAGCGTCACGACGTGGAGAGCCCGGTTCCCACGGCTGAGCGGCTCCTGGCGCACGTCCTGGGGACGGATCGAGCGGGCATCTACGCCCGGGAAGGCCTCACGTCGCAGGAGGCGAAGCTCTTCGGTCGTGCCCTCTGTCGACGGTGCGTGGGGGAGCCGCTCCAGCACGTGACCGGTGAGCAGGGGTTCCGCCGGATCGTCCTGCGTGTCCGACCCGGCGTCTTCGTGCCGCGGCCCGAGACCGAGATCCTCGTCGGGACGGTCGTGGGCGAGCTCGCGTCGGTGGCCGAGCCCGTGGTGGTCGACGTCGCCACCGGAACCGGCGCCGTGGCGCTGGCGATCAAGGACGAGGTGCCCGACGCGACGATGTTCGCCACCGACCTGTCGCCCGAGGCGGTCGAGCTCGCCCGCGAGAACGCGCACGCCCTCGGTCTCTCGCTGGCCGTCCTCGAGGGAGACCTGCTCGAGCCCCTCCCCGCCGATCTCCGCGGGCGTGTGGACGCCGTCGTCTGCAATCCGCCGTACGTGGCCGAGGAAGCCCGCGACACGCTTCCGGCCGAAGTGCTGGCGGAGCCGCCGCTCGCGGTGTTCGGCGGGATCGAGATCTACGAGCGGCTCTTCGCCCAGTCGATCGGATGGCTCGCGCTCGGAGGGATCGTGGCCGTGGAGATCGAAGAGACCGCGGCCGGAGTCGTGGCGAAGGCTGCGGCGCACGAGGGGTTCGAGGAGATCACCGTGCGCCGCGAC
>JBOGVC010000214.1:0-3196 GCA_050695275.1 Actinomycetota bacterium
GACGAGGTGATCTCGTTGAGTCTCGCCTCCGACGGTGAGGAGATGATCAGTGTGTCCCAACAGGGCTACGGCAAGCGCTCGCCACTCAAGGACTACCCCGTCAAGGGTCGCGGCGGGAAGGGTGTGATCGGTCACCAGATCACGAAGAAGACGGGCCTGCTCGCCGGCGCGTTCGTCGGCTCGAAGGAGCAAGATCTGTTCGCGATCTCCTCGAGTGGGATCGTGATCCGTGTGCCGGCGGGGGAGATCCGCCGGGTCGGGCGGTCGAGCCAGGGGGTTCGCACGATGCGCGTCGACGAGGGCGCCCACGTCGTGGCGATCGCACCCGTGATCATGCAGATGGAGGAGTAGCGCACTCCCACAGTCGGACGGGTCCAGAAAGGGAACCTCGGTGCATCGCCGGGCGTTACTGCGATGATGTCGGGACTCCCATGAACATCGGACTCGGCGTGCTGGTCGAGGCCGTCGCCTTCCTGGCGGCCGTCTACGTCGTCTTGGAGCTGCGTCCGCGTCTCGCACAGCAGCCGACGGATCTCGTGCTCGGGTCGATCGGCTGCGCGATGGGCGCGGGCGCCCTGTTGTTCCAGAGGGACGTGAGCCTCATCGGTGGTGTGCTCGCGCCGCTGTTCGCGGCGGTCATCGTGGTGGCGCACGTGCGCGCGTTGGACCTCGTGGGTGTCCGGCTCCCGGCCTGGGTGCAAATCCCCGCGCTGGGGCGCCGAGGGGCGTACGCTATCGACCCAGCCGAGACCCGAACGATCGAGGAGCCTGTGCAGCAACCACGGTCAGCGACGGAGCCAGAGCCGGCATCCGGGTTCGATCCCGAGCCGTTGCCCGACGAAGAGCCCTTCCCGGGCGAGGACGAGCTCGTCCCACCGCTCGGCCCGGTGGCCCCGGAAGCGGCGTGGCCCTCCACGATCGTCCGGCCGCCCGCCGAGACGCGGCTCCCGCGGCGAGGTGTGCGCAGGACCCGGGTGGAGATCAGACGGATCGGCCCGCTGTCCATGCTGAAGTTCTCGCTGATCTTCTACTTCTGCGTCTTCCTCGTGATCTATCTCTCGCTGGCGATCATCTGGGGCATCCTGTCCGCGAGCGGCGCGATCGACTCGCTGGAGAAGCTGCTCGGCGTCATCTTCCCGTCCTCCGGCGCCCGGTCGCCGACCGGTGAGCTGAGCACCGGCGAGGCTCCGCCGCTCGAGATCGTCACGGGCCAGCTGTTCACCTGGCTCTTCATCGGGGGATGCGTCGGCGTCGCGATCTGGTCTTGCATCAACGTCTTCGTGGCGATCATGTACAACCTGATCAGCGACATCGTCGGAGGGATCGAGGTCACGCTGGCAGACCGTCGCGACTGAGGGGTCCCGCTGGCGCCTCGGCCGAGTCCCGCGACGGCGTCTCGATTGACACGGTTTCCGGACCGTGACTACCCTGCGGCGAGGGGCTCGTGGCCCTCGGGCCTGTAGCTCAGCTCGGTTAGAGCGCTTCCCTGATAAGGAAGAGGTCGATGGTTCAAGTCCATCCAGGCCCACCATGTCCACCCACGCGATAGGAGGCTGTGCCCGATGGGAGACGACACCGAAAGCACGGAGAAGAAGGGCGGTTTCTTCCGGAAGCTCCTGAAGCTCGCCTTCATCGGGGCTCTCGTGGCCGCCGTGATGCAGTTCATGAAGCGCCGCCGCGGCGAGGACGTCGACGACGTGGAGTGGCAGGAGCTGCCGCCGCCCGCCGGCGGGTAGCCCGCCTGGTTCCGCCGAAGAAGGCCCGCCACGATGGCGGGCCTTCTCCGTATCGGAAGCGCTGGCTCTAGACTCGCCGGCGTGCACGAGCCCGGAACCGCCTGGGATCTCGCCCGCACGGCGGCCCGGGCCTCGAACGTGGAGCTGCGCCCCCTGACCGCGCTGACCCAGCTCGAGGATGCCGTCGGGGTCATGGTGGCCACCTGGGGCGCGTTCCAGCTCCCGCCTCGCGAGATGCTGATCGCGCTCGCGCACAGCGGGAACGTTCCGTTCGGCGCCTACGACGGCGATCGGCTGGTGGGATTCGTCCTCGGCTGGGCGGGTGTGGATGACGAGGGGCTCCACGTCCATTCGCACATGCTCGCCGCACTGCCCGATCGGCGCCATCGAGGGGTCGGGTACGCGTTGAAGCTCGGACAACGCGCCCAGGCGCTCGAGCAGGACATCCACGTGGCGCGTTGGACGTTCGACCCGTTGGTGGCACGCAACGCATGGTTCAACTTCGGCAAGCTCGGCGCGGTGGCGGACGGCTTCGGCCGGGCGTTCTACGGAGAGATGGCCGACGAGATCAACGCCGGCGATCGCTCCGATCGCCTCGTGATCCGTTGGGATCTGGACCCCGACCCCGCGCCGCGCCCCTGGCCCGAGGGTCTTCCGGCGGTGCTCGTGGCTGAGGGCGACGCCGACGGGCCTCTCCCGGTCCCAGGCGCGGCATCCGGCGACGAAGGTGGAGTCATCGAGGTGCCACGCGACCACGCCGCGCTCCGCCGCCGGGACCCGGCGCTCGCGGCACGGTGGCGCGAGGCCACCGCCGAGGCACTCGAGGCCTGCTTCCGCGCCGGATCGATCGCCGGCTCGTTCGACAAGACCCGGTCCGCGTATGCGCTGGTCCCTCGGGCGAGCACATGAGCAGGGTCCGCGCCGTCGAGCTGCTCCTCGTGGAGTTGCCGCTCGTCCGCCCGTTCCGAACCAGCTTCGGGGAGATGCGCGAGAAGCGATGCATCGTCGTGCGGGTGGAGACCGACGACGCCGAGGGGTGGGGTGAGTGCGTCGCCGACGTGCGGCCCGACTTCAGCGAGGAGTTCAACGACGGCGCCTGGATCGTCCTGCGGGAATTCCTCGCACCCATGCTGTTGAGTGCGGACATGACCGACGTCGAGGGCGTCGAGCGGGCGTTCGCCGGCGTCCGGGGGCATCCGATGGCGAAGGCCGCGCTACTGAACGCGATCCTCGACGCCGAGCTCCGCGCGGAGAGGACCCCGCTCGCGTCATGGCTCGGCGCGGACAAGACCCGGGTGGAGTGCGGCGTGAGCATCGGGATCGCTGCGTCGACCGAGGCGCTGCTGGAGCAGGTCGAGGCCTACCTGGCGGAGGGCTATCGGCGGATCAAGCTGAAGATCCAGCCCGGTACGGACCTCGAGCGCGTCCGCGCCGTCCGTGCCGCGCATCCGGGCATCCTC
>JBOGVC010000215.1:0-7028 GCA_050695275.1 Actinomycetota bacterium
TCGGATCGTTCCTTCAGCGCCACGATCGGGTCGTGGAGGAGCTTCGCGACGATCCCGCGCGCCAAGGCTTCGACGGCGGCGCGTTCGTCGGGGGAGAGATCGGCCAGGCGGGCAGCGTGGCGCTCCAGCTCGCCCTGCAGGATCGCGTCGCCGTGGCGGCGGATCGCGCGGATCACGGGGGAGAGCTCGTCACCGCGGCGACGCACCACGTATCGCCGCGCCTCCTCGGACACGATCTCCCGAGCGCGCGCCACCGCGTCGTCCTCCTCCGCGGAACCACGATCGCGGAGCGCGTCCACGTCGAAGAGCGTCACGCCGGGAAGTGCGTCGGTCCCGGACTCCACGTCGCGTGGCACGGCCAGGTCGAGCAGCACGAGCGGTGACGAGTGGTCCGAGCGGGCCGCGCGGACCGTCTCCGTGTGGACCACCACGCCGGTCGCTCCCGTGGCCGAGAGGACGAGGTCCGCGCCCCGCAGCGCGTCGGGGAGCGAATCGAGATCGCCCGGCTCCGCTCCGCTCCGTTCGGCGAGGGCGCGAGCATGCGGGAGCGAACGGTTCAGGATGCGGGTCCGCCCCACCCCGCGCCGGCGGAGGTGCTTGATGCCGAGGGAGGCCATCGTGCCCGCGCCGATCACCACGACCGACCGCCCGGACAGGTCGCCGAGCACCTCTTCCGCGAGCGTGGCGGCGCGCTCCACGAACGCGTCCGGCGCGGCACCGAGCGACGTCTCCTGGCGGATCCGCCGCCCGGCCCTCGACGCCGCGTGGAACAGTCCCCGCAACCGGGAGCCGACTGCGCCCTCGCCGTCGGCGAGGCGCAGCGCCTCCCGGACCTGGGCCTGGATCTGCGTCTCGCCGAGCACCATCGAGTCCAACCCCCCGGCCACGGAGAACAGGTGCTCGACGGCGTCTCGTTCCCAGTGCGCGTAGAGGCCGTTCGCGAGCTCGGCCTCCGGGACGCCTCGCGTCTCCGTCAGCAGCCGCTTGAGCGAGAGGAACCCCGAGTGATAGCTCGGGACCGATCCGTAGATCTCCACGCGGTTGCACGTCGACAGGACGACGGCCTCGTCCACGCCGTCCGCGTCCTCCACACGGCGGTACGCCTTGACCAAGTCGTCGTCGGTGAACGCGAGCCGCTCGAGCAGGTCGATCGGAGCGCGCCGGAAGGAAACCCCGAGGGCGAGGACAGCCATGACCGAGGAATCCTACCCAGCCACGGCGCCGAATCGAAGCGGGTCGAACGGCGAGGGGTCGAACGGCGGATCGAGGTCTAGGAGCTGCGAGGCGATGAGCTGCCCGGTACCGGCGCCGAGGATCACGCCCTCGGACCCGTGGCCGGTCGCGACCGACAGCCCGTCGGCGAGCCGCCCGACCACCGGGCGCTCGTCCGGCGTCATCGGGCGGATCCCCCACCACGCGGTGCGCACCCGCGTCTCGGAGAGGGACGGCACCAGGCGGATCGCGCCGCGGAGGATCGCCCTCGGGACCCCGGGCTCCTCGGCCTCGGGTGTCAGCACCGGTTGCCGGGAGGACCCCAGGATCAACGATCCGTCGGTCGTCGGATGCAAGAGTGTCGAGGTCGTCGCCACCGCGTTCTCGATGGCGCCGGCGAGGACGGCGCCGTCCTCCCACCGCCCCGTCGCCTCCTCCCAGCCCGCCGAGGCCACCAAGCGATGCAGAGGTTTCGGCCCCACGTCCGAGCGCACCAGCCAACCACGGGCTCCGGTGATCGGCAGCCGGAGCCCGATCGGATCCAGCAGCGCGGGCGTCCAGGGCCCCGCCGCGACGATCACTTCGTCCGCGTCGATCGCGCCGTCGTCCGTCACGACCCCGACCACGCGGCCTGCCACTTCCCGCAACGCGCGTGCCGGAAGGTGATGCCGGACGATCGCGCCTCGCTCGACGGCCATCAACGCGAGCCCGACTGTCAGCGCCGCCGGCACGAGCCGATGCCCATGATGGACGAGCCAGCCCCCGAGGATCTCCGGGGTGAGCGCGGGCTCGAGCGCCAAGGTCTCGCTCGGGTCGAGATCGTCCACACCCACGCCCGCCGCGCGGTAGGGCGTGTGGGCCTCGGCGCCGAGCGCCATCTCCTCCTCGTCGAGGGCCACGGCGAGCAGCCCGATCGGCTCCTCGTCGAGGCGGAAGGGGACCGGGCTCTCCTCGGCGATCTCCAGGTAGCGCGCGAGACTGGCCCGGGCCATCGGGAGCAGGAGCGGATCGGTCGGCGTCAACCACAGGCCGTTGTTGCGCCCCGACGCCGCCGCGGCGAGCTCCTCACGTTCGAGCAGCGTGACCGATGCGCCGGCCCGAGCCAGCTCGTAGGCGCACGCCGCACCGACGATCCCACCTCCGACGGCCACGACGTCCGGCATGCCGGGGGGAGCCTACCCGGGGTCCTCTAGAATCCGGCTCGGAGACGTGGCTGAGTGGCCGAAAGCAGCCGCCTGCTAAGCGGTTAGGGGGGTAACACTCCCTCGGAGGTTCGAATCCTCCCGTCTCCGCCGACTCCTCCTCCCACCGACTCCCGTCTCCGCCGGATTCCCCGTCACCGCGGTTCAGCCCGTGGGTGGATTGAAGAAGCAACCCGAGGGCGCGATAATCCCGGCCGCGGGCCTCCGGCCCTGCAAGAGAGGGGCTGGGTGGCGCACCGAGGGACCGCGCCGTCGCCGTCGAACGGATCGACGTTCCAGGCGATGCTCGATGCCGCCCCGGACGCGATGGTGGGCGTGGACGGCGACGGCGTGATCGTGATGGCGAACGCCCAGACCGAGACCCTGTTCGGGCACACGAGGGAGTCGCTGCTCGGACAGCGGATCGAGGTCTTGATCCCCGAACGGGTTCGTGACGTCCATCCCGCCCATCGGACGCGGTACTTCCGTGAACCGAGGACGCGCCCGATGGGCGCGGGCCTCGAGCTCGCGGGTCGCCGGGCAGACGGGGTCGAGTTCCCGGCCGAGATCAGCCTCAGCTCCATCGCCACGGAGACCGGCACGGTCGCCCTGGCCGCGATCAGGGACATCTCGGATCGGAAGGCGCGAGAGGCGGAGACGCGGCGCGCCCGGGAGGAAGCGGAGCGTGCGAACCAGGCGAAGAGCGACTTCCTGTCCCGCGTCAGCCACGAGCTCCGGACGCCCCTGAACTCGATCCTCGGGTTCGGGCAGCTCCTGCAGATGGAGACCCTGCCGCAGGCGCAGCGAAGCTCGGTCAAGCAGATCCTCGAGGCGGGAGAGCACCTCCTCGAGCTGATCGACGAGATCCTCGACATCGAGAAGATCGCCGCGGGGAAGATGACCCTCTCGCTCGAGCCGGTGCACGTGCAACCGGTCATCGAGGAGACCCTCCAGCTCGTCAGGCCGATCGCCGATCGGGAGGGCGTGCGGCTCGTCGATCCGTCGGGCATCGACGTGCACGTCCGCGCGGATCGGCAGCGCCTGAAGCAGGTGCTCCTGAACCTCCTCTCGAACGCCGTGAAGTTCAACCGGGCGGGTGGGGAGATCCGCATCTCGGGGATGCAGAGCAACGATCGGTTCCGGATCACCGTCGCGGACACCGGTGACGGGATCGACGCGGACCAGATGCGCAACCTCTTCACGCCGTTCGACCGGCTCGGCGCGGAACGGCGAGGCATCGAGGGGACCGGTCTCGGTCTGGCCCTGTCGAAGAGCCTCGTGGAGACGATGGGCGGCTCGATCGAAGCCGACAGCGTGCGAGGCGAGGGCACCACCTTCTCGGTGGAGCTTCCGCTCTCCGATCCGGCTGAGGTGACCGGCGTGGAGGCCGCAGCCGCGGTGTCGCCGGATCCGGGCCTCGGTCGGTCGAGAGCGGTCCTCTACATCGAGGACAACCTCGCCAACCTGCAGTTGATCCAGGGGATCCTCGCGTACCGCCCGAACGTCACCCTCATCTCCGCGATGCAGGGGAGCCTGGGCGTCGATCTCGCGAAGCAGCATCAGCCCGACCTGATCCTGCTCGACCTCCACCTCCCGGACATCCCGGGGGAGGAGGTGTTCCGGCGGCTCAAAGCCGAGCCCACCACGGAGGAGATCCCGATCGTCATCGTCAGCGCGGACGCGAGCACGGAGACGCTCCGGCGGCTCGAATCGCTGGGGGCCAGCCGCTTCCTCACCAAACCGGTGAACGTGCCGCTGCTCCTCCAGACGGTCGACGAGCTGCTGGCGTAGCTCGACGCCGCCTCAACGCTGCGGGGATCCCCGGACAGCTTCCTTCGCGAGATCGATGAACCCGGCGGCGAACGGGGACCCGCTCGTGTCCATCCACGCCAGTCCGTACTCGAGCCGCGGCGAGGGCTCCTCGACGCGCCGGTGAAGGAGACCGGGGATCCTCAGCTCCGCTTCTCCCGGGAGCCCTATCCCGACGAGACGCTCGGAACGAGCCACACGCGCGAGCCGCTCGGCCGGATTCAGATCCGGCAGCTCGATGAGGGACGGATGCGCACCGTCGCCGAAGAGGGATCGATGGATGTGGTCCATCACCGGGGGGTCGAATGCCCGAGGCCACGTGAGGAACGGCTCCGCGTGCAGCTCGGCCCGCGCGATCCGTTCCCGACCGGCGAGACGATGTCGTTCCGAGAGCGTGACCGTGAGCTCGACGGTGCCGATCGGGAGGAGGGAGAGCCCGTCCATCGACTCGAAGGGGAGGCTCACGAACGCCAAGTCGACGGTGCGCCGTTGCAAGGCCTCCAGGTTCTGCGGACCGGACCCGGGGATGGCGAGCAACTCCACGTCGGTGAAGCGCCCCCGGAACTCCTCGATCAGGGCGCCGGCGAGCGGGTGGAGCCCGGCCGAGCTCGTGGCGACCGTCAGAACACCCCGCGTTCCCTGCTCGATCAACGGCACGGCCTCCGCGATACGGGTCGCGCTCGCCACGAGGGCACGCGCCTCCTCGACCAGGTACTCGCCGGCCTCGGTCAGCTCGACCTGGCGCCGGTCCCTGAGGAACAGTTGCGCTCCGAGGGTCCGCTCCAAGCGCTTGATCTGCTGGGAGAGACCGGATTGCGCGATCCGGAGGCGTTCGGCAGCTCGCCCGAAGTGCCGCTCGTCGGCCACCGCGAGGAAGTAGCGGAGCTGTCTCAGTTCCATCGGTCGGGCGCGCCCCTCCGTCGATCCCAGGGCGAGTGTACCGACCGGCCTGTCTTCTCACGTTTGAAGGTGATAGGAAGACGGTAGGTATCCGTGATCGAATCATCAGCGGAGGTGTTGGTGCCGAGAGCACCGAGTGTCGAACCCCCCGGCGACGCGTCGGCTCGCGATCGGATCCTTCACAGCGCAGCCGCCCTGTTCCCCGGCGCCCGGATCCGTGTCACGGGCGTCGACGCCCTGATCGAGGGCGCGGGCGTAGCGAAGGCCACGTTCTATCGGCACTTCCCGTCGAAGGACGACGTCGTGGCGGCGTGGCTCGAGGAATCGCAGGCCCGGTGGCTCGACGCCGTCGTCGCCGGTCTCGAGGAGAAGGAGACGACGCCCCTGGGCCGGCTGGTCGGGTTCTGGGAGGCCATGGGCGCGTGGGCAGAAGCCGACGGGTTCCGCGGTTGTCCGTACCTCAACACCTTGGGCGAGATCCGTGACCGGCAACATCCGGCGTTCCCGGCGATCCGTTCGTTCATCTCCGAGGTCGAGTCGTACCTCTCGAAGACGGCGACCGAGGCGGAGATCCCCGGAGCTAGCGAGCTCGCGCGAGAGCTGCTCTCCCTCGCG
The DNA here is from genome assembly GCA_050695275.1 of Actinomycetota bacterium. Taxonomy (GTDB): domain Bacteria; phylum Actinomycetota; class UBA4738; order UBA4738; family HRBIN12; genus JAJNBA01. The sequence continues at coordinate 5,718 of JBOGVC010000215.1, forward strand.
ATGGGGACGTGGACGGCCATGGTGCTCGAAGCTTCCGCCCGCCCGGCGTCCACCGCCCGAGCGGTCGCGGTGACGCTGGTGGCCAACCGGCTCGGCACGACCCCTGAGGAGATCGAGCACCAGATCGCCCGGATCTGATCGATCCAGGTGCTTCGAAGATCGCTCTGAGCGATGGACCCAGCACCAAGTGGACTCGGGAGACGATTGTGGGGGCGATGACTCATGCCGATACTGAGACCGCCGTGAACGCTCGAACCGCACCGCGTCGCGCTGGGTCGAACCGCTGATGGCGCTCGCCGTCCACCTGGGCGCCCGGATCCTCATCGTCGACGATGAGAAGCCGAACGTGGTGCTCCTGGAACGGATCCTGGCCGAGGCTCAGTACACGGACGTCATCTCCACGACGGATCCGACGAAGGTGCGCGATCTGGTCGGAGAGTTCGAGCCGGACCTGGTCCTCCTCGACCTCCACATGCCCGGCATGGACGGGTTCGCCGTGATGGAACAGTTGCGGTCGTCGGAGTCCACGTCGGACACGCCGATCCTGGTCCTGACGGCGGACAGCACCCGCGAGGCGAAGCATCAGGCCCTCGTCGCCGGCGCACGGGACTTCCTCACGAAGCCGTTGGACATGGAGGAGGTGCTCCTGCGCATCGGCAACATCCTCAACATCCGTTTCCGCGATCGGGCCCTCCGCGAGGAGAAAGCGCATCTCGAGGAGCGGATCCTGGCACGGACGAAGGATCTCGAGGATGCCCAGACGGAGACGTTCGAACGACTGGCATTGGCCGCCGAGTTCCGCGACGACGACACCGGAGAGCACACGCGGCGCGTGGGGACGAGTGCGGCGCTGATCGCGACCGAGCTCGGCCTTCCCGCCGACGAGATCGGCATGTTGCGCCGGGCCGCCGCGCTCCACGACGTCGGCAAGATCGGGGTCCCCGACCGGATCCTCCTCGCTCCTCGGAAGCTCACCGTCGAGGAGTTCGAGGTCGTGAAGAAGCACACCCAGATCGGTGCCAGCCTGTTGTCCGGGAGCCGGTCGCCGATCCTGGCGATGGCCGAGAAGGTCGCCTGGTCACATCACGAGCGGTGGGACGGGAACGGGTATGCCGGCCTCTCCGGTACGGACATCCCGCTCGTCGGACGGATCACGACCGTCGCCGACGTCTTCGATGCCCTCACGCACGAGCGTCCGTACAAGTCCGCGTGGCCGATCGACGAGGCGATCGACGAGATCCGCGCCCAGCGAGGCAAGCAGTTCGATCCCGAGGCGGCCGACGCGTTCCTCCGGATCGCGGAGGAGCGTTC
>JBOGVC010000216.1:0-4814 GCA_050695275.1 Actinomycetota bacterium
GTACAGGATCGGCGTGGCCTCTCTCGTCGTGCGGAGGTAGGAGATGCCGCGGAGGTCGGCCATCGACGACACGAGCCTGACCGTGGCGTTGCCGTCGGAGGGGTAGAGGACGGTCGTCCCGTGGATCGCGCGGAAGGCGGCGAGGTCCTCGAGCGCCATCTGGGAGGGGCCGTCCTCGCCGATCGACACCCCCGCATGCGATCCGCACAGGCGGAGATCCGCCCGCCCGATCGCCGCCATCCGGATCTGGTCGTAGGCGCGGGTGAAGAACGCCCCGAACGTCGCGGAGAAGGCGGTGGCGCCGAGCGCGTGCAGGCCCGTCTGCGTCCCGACCAAGGTCTGCTCGGCGATGTACATCTGGAAGAAGCGATCCGGGGCGACGGCCTCTGCATCATCCGTGTAGGTAGAGTTCCCGACCTCGCCGTCAAGGACGACGAGGTCGTCGCGCTCGCCGGCGAGCCATCGCAGGGCCTCTCCGAAGGCCTTGCGGGTGGCGATCGGCTCGGCGTAGGTGGGTGCGGGCGCACCTGCCGGCGCGATCCGACCCGCTGGCATCCATGGTTCGGGCTTCTGTGGCGTGATCGTGAGCGAGCGCACGCCTCCCAGCTCTTCGATCGCTCGGGTGGCCAGATCCTCCGGGAAGGACTTCCCGTGCCACCCGTCCTGGTTCGCCACCTCGGAGACGCCGTGCCCCTTCTCGGTCCGGGCCACGATCATCGTCGGTCGGGCGGCCTCCGCCGCCGAGCGGTAGGCGGCGTCGATCGCCGTCACGTCGTGTCCGTCGATCGAGAGCGCGTGCCACCCGTACGCCTGCGCGCGGGTGACGAAGACGTCCGCATCCCAGCCGTGCATCGTGGGGCCGCGCTGGCCGAGCCGGTTCAGATCGAGCACGCACGTGAGGTTGGAGACGTGGTGGTGCGCCGCGGCTTCCACCGCCTCCCAGACCGATCCCTCCGCGGCCTCGGAGTCTCCGACCATGACCCAGACCCGCGCGGGGCTCTCGTGCAGACGCATCCCGAGCGCCATCCCAAGCCCGATCGCCGGGCCTTGGCCGAGCGATCCGGTGGCGGCCTCGATCCACGGCAGCTCCGGGACCGGCGCCGGATGTCCCTGGACCGGCGATCCGAGCCGCCGCAGGGACAGCAGCATCTCGTCATCGATCGCGCCGATCGCCTTCAGCACGGCATAGAGCAGCGGCGCGGCGTGACCCTTCGACAGCACGAAGCGGTCGTTCGCCGGACCGTGCGGGTCGGTGAGGTCGGTCCGCAGGTGATCGGCGAACAGGACCGCGGCCAGGTGCGCCGCGGACATCGACGAGGTGGGGTGGCCGGACCCGGCAGCGGTCGTGGATCGGATGCTGTCGACGGCCAGCTGGGCGGCGAACTCGTTCCAGAGCCTCGCGCGATCGTCCGTCCCGGTCGTGTCGCCCATGCCGTGCATCTCCTCCCTCTCGACGTTCCGATCCGTGCTCGAGGAGCGCGGCGCCGAGAGACTACCGGCACGGCTCGAGGGGTCGCCGCGGGCGGTACTCTCGAAGAAGGAGGTGCTCCACCACGATGATCACGTTCCGCGACCTGGGTGTTTCCGAGGCCGTCGTGCGCGCGCTCGAGGCCCGCGGGATCGAGTCGCCGTTCCCGATCCAGGTGATGGTGATCGAGGACGCCACCTCGGGCAGAGACACCCTCGCGAGATCGAAGACGGGCTCCGGCAAGACGCTCGGATTCGCGATCCCGATCGTCGACCAGATCGATCCCGACGTGAAGCGCCGCCCCGCCGCCCTCGTGCTGACGCCCACCCGTGAGCTGGCCCAGCAGGTCAGCGACGAGTTCGAGGACATCGCCCGGGCGCGGAAGCTCCGGGTCATGGCCGTCTACGGCGGCACGAGGGTCCGGGAACAGTCCAGGGGGGTGACCTCCGCGCACATCCTGATCGCCACCCCGGGACGGTTGGACGACCTCGTGGAGCGCGGCCTCGTCGAGCTCGACGGTGTGCGGATCTTCGTCCTCGACGAGGCCGACCGCATGCTGGACATGGGGTTCCAACCGCAGGTCGATCGGATCGTGCGCCACCTGCCGAAGGATCGGCAGACGATGTTCTTCTCCGCGACGCTCGACGGCGCGATCGGCAGGATCGCCGAGGTGTACACGCGGAACCCGATGCGCCACGAGGTCGGCTCCGTCGAGATGCGCTTCGTGGAGGAGGCCGATCACCGGTTCATCCCGGTCGCGCCGGAGGACAAGCTGTCCACCCTGGCCCGGCTGGCCTCGGAGGCGTCGGGCTCGACCCTCGTGTTCGTGAACACGAAGCGTGCCGTCGACCACCTGGCCCGGCAGCTCCGCGCCGAAGGGGTCACGGTCGTCGCGATGCACGGCGACATGACCCAGCAGGCTCGGGAGCGTGCGCTCAGCCGGTTCGAGGACGGACACGTCGGGATCCTGGTCGCGACGGACGTGGCCGCCCGAGGTCTCGACCTCGAGCGGATCACCCTCGTGGTGAACTACGACCCACCGAAGGACGACAAGGGCTACGTCCACCGGGTCGGACGTACGGCCCGCGCGGGCAGGTCGGGGACGAGCATCACGTTCGTGACGCCCGAGCAGCTCGGCGACGTGAGTCGGATGGCGGCACGTCTCGACCTCCACGCGGAGTTCGAGCAGGAGGGGATGAAGGTGTCGCCTCCCCGTGTCGTGTTCAGCGGTGGCGCGCGGGGGAAGCGGAGCGGGCTCCGGCCGCGTCGCCGGCGCTGAGCGCCGGCCACGCGCCCACGATCATCCCGCGGCGCCGCCCTCCACGATGTGGAGCTCGGCGCGCCGGCGGATCGCGAGGATCTCGTCGGCCGGCACGGGCCGGGAGAAGAAGTAGCCCTGCCCGAGCTCGCAGCCACGCTCCGTGAGCGCGTGCCACTCCGCCTCCGTCTCGATCCCTTCGGCGAGGGGAGTCATCCCGAGGTTGGAGGCCAACGCGATCATGGCGGAGACCATGCTGGCGTTCTGCTCGTCGCGATCGAGCTCGCGCACGAACGAGCGGTCGATCTTCAGGATGTCGACCGGCATGTAGCGGAGCCGAGCGAGCGAGGAATAGCCGGTCCCGAAGTCGTCGATCGCGAGCTGGAGCCCGCGAGCGTGGAGCTCGTGGAGGATGCCGAGCGTGCGGTCGGGGTTCGTCATCGCGGTCGACTCGGTGATCTCGACCGTGACCCGGCTCGGATCCATGCCCGATCGGAGGATCGGATCGACGATCAGGTCCACGATGTCGGCCTGCCAGAGCTGCCGGGGCGACAGGTTGAACGAGACGTCCAGGTCCAGGCCCTGGTCCCGCCACACCCGACCCTGCCGGCAGACCTCGTCGATCACCCAGGCGCCGATCGCCTCGATCAGCCCCATCTCCTCCGCCAGCGGGATGAAATCGCCGGGCGGCACGAGACCACCGTTCGGTTCGGGCCACCGGATCAACGCCTCGACGCCGTTCATCTCCGCGGTGCGCAGGTCGATCAGCGGCTGGTAGTGCAGCATCCACTGCTCCTGCTCCACGGCCCGCCGCAGACGCGTGGACAGCGACAGTCGCACGATCGAGTCGGCGTCGTCCTTCGCGTGCAAGACGTACCCGCCGGGCCCGGAACGCTTGGCGCGGAACATCGCCGTCTCGGCGTTCTTCATCAGCGTCGGCGCGTCGACCGCATCGTCCGGGAACGCGCTGATCCCCAGGCTCGCCGTCACGTAGAGCTCGGTATCGCCCACGGTGAACGGGGTCCGGAGCGCTTCCTGGATCCGCAGCGCCACCGACTCGGCGGAGACGGAGACGCTCTCGTGGCCCCCGTGGCCGGAGGACGCACGATCGAGGTCGGAGAGCAGGAGCAGGAACTCGTCCCCACCCGGTCGCGCCACGAGGTCGGTCTCCCGTGTCGCGTCGCTGAGCCGTTGCGCGAACTGCACGAGGATCGTGTCTCCGGCCTCGTGTCCGAGGGAGTCGTTCACGAGCTTGAAGTCGTCGAGGTCCACCGTCACCACGACGACGCCGAGCTCGTGGCGCTTCGCTCGGGCGAGCGCGAGGCCGAGCAGCTCGTCGAACATCGTGCGGTTCGGCAGTCCCGTGAGCTTGTCGTGGTACGCGAGGAACGCGATCCGCTCCTCCGCGATCTTGCGCTCGGTGATGTCGAGCATCACGCCCTGGATGTGCTGGGGGCGCCCCTGCTCGTCGGTGAGCACGATCGCGCTGTCACGGAACCACACGGTCCTGCCGTCGAGCGCGATGAGGCGGTACTCGAAGACGAAGGGATCGCCGGACTCCCGTCCGCGCAGGTACGTGGCCACGGCGTTCTCGCGATCGTCGGGGTGCAACATGCGCTCCCACAGCTGCGGGTCGTCGATGTACTCCTGCGCGGTGTACCCGAGGATCGCCTGGATCTGCGGGCTCACGTACGTCGTCGACATCTCGTCGTCGGCCGCGTCGACGTAGACGATCGCCGGGATCTGCTCCACCAGGGCGCCGTACTTCGTGCGCGCGTCGTGGAGCTCGGCCTGCGTCTCCATCAGCTCGGTCACATCGAGCATCAGGCCCAGCCAATGGAGGGGCTGTCCGATCTCGTCGGTGACGAGGACGGCGTCCTCTCGCACCCAGACCATCCGGCCGTCGGGGTGGACGACGCGGTACTCCGATCGGAACGGGTCGCCGGTGAGGACCGCCCGCTCGCTCTCAGCCATCACGCGGGCCTGATCCTCGGGATGGATCGTGTCCTCCCACGCGTACGCCCGGCTCAGGAACTCCTCCCGTGAGATGCCGAACAGCTCGGTCACGCGGGGGCTGACGTCGATCAT
>JBOGVC010000217.1:0-6862 GCA_050695275.1 Actinomycetota bacterium
GGCGCCTCCGGCGCCCGGCCCGCTCCCTCGATCGCGACGCGGCCGACTACGACACGGCGGCCAGCGCGTTCACGATGCCCTCGCCGTAGAACCCGTTGAACCCGATGCCGCCCTGGCAGTACGCCTCGAACGGCACGTTCGGATCGGCCCCCACGAGGTCGGGGTACACGAACAGACGCGGGCTCGGGCAGCCGTGGTTCGTCGCCGTCGACCGCAGTCGCTCTTCGACCGCCGCCGGCGACATCCCGAACCCAGCGCCCAGCCCCGAACCGAACTCGCTCACGATCAACGCCGCGACGCCGGTCACATGCGGGGACGCCATCGACGTTCCCTGGAGGTAGACGTACACGCCGCACGTCCTCGCGCCGCCCTGGCCCACGCAGTCGACCACCGCGAGCGGGTTCCGCGAACGGAAGTCACCACTGATCAGCCCCTCCTCCTTGGCCAGGTCCGCCGGATAGCTGGAGAGGATCCGCGTTCCGGGCGTGTTGTACCGCGGCGTCCCGAAGAAGTCCCGCCGGTCGCCACCGGGCGCCGACACGGTGATCTGCTCGACGCCGTAGTCGGAGTAGTACGCCTTGCGCCCGCTCGGCCCGAGTGCACTGATCGACATGACGTGATCACCCTCGGTCGGGATCACGAGGCACTCGTTCGTGATGTTGTCCCGGACGTAGTTCGTTCCCTCCGGGTAATCCGGGCTGATCGCGTCGTACGTCGGGTGCCCGAGGTCCGTGTGCGAGTTCCCGGCGGAGGAGACGAGGGTCACCCCGCTGTTCCATGCCTGGTTCAGAGCGTCGTTCGACAGATCGATCACGGTCGCCTGCTCGACCTGGTCCTCCTCGGAGTCCAGCGGGTTGTCGCGACAGTTCATCCACCACGGGTCGGTGAAGAAGCTCATGTTCACGACATCGATCCCGTTCGCCGCCGCGTACTCGTAGGCGGCGAGCGTTTCGAACAGGAAGAAGAACCCGCTGTCCTGCCCGGCGCGGAGGTTGACGAGCGTGATGCCCGGCGCCACGCCGGCGATCCCGAGGCCGTTCAGCTCTGCCGCCACCGTGCCGGCGACGTGCGTGCCGTGGCCGCCCTCGTCGACGGTCGCAGGGTCCTGACACGACTTATCCGGTTCCTGGTTGCAGGGTCCGTCGATGTCGGGCTTGTCGGTCGTGAAGTTCCGGCTCAACGCCGTGTTCACGTTGTCGTCGAGATCCGGATGGGTCGAGTCGATGCCGGTGTCGATGATGCCGACGAGGACGTCGGCGGATCCGGGCTGCGATGCGTACGAGCCCTCGACCGTCGCGTCGATCATCTCGTTGCCCCACTGCAGGTCAGCGAGCGGCTCCGCGCCTTCGGCCACTTCGACGGTGGAGCTTCCGCCGGGGCTCGTGGGGGAAAGTGCCTCGACATCGTCCACCTTCTCCTTCAAGGCGGGATCCGAGTAGCCGATCACGCGGTTCTGCGCGGCGCCGGCGATCGCGTCTTCCGCAGTCGCGTCGAGGATGAAGTTCTGGTTCCTCGACAGGACCTTGGCGGCGCCGATCGAGACGAGCTCGTCGACGACCTTCCCGCCGGCCGCGCGTACGCCGGCTCGACCCTCCGCGAGCGAAACCCCGCGTTCGTACTGCACCACGTACTCGCGCAGGCGTCCATCGGTCCTCGCGGATGCGATCGGCAGCGATCCCGCGAGAGCGATGGCGAGCGTCGCGATCAACGCTACCGCCATCAGGTGTCGTCTTCGCATGGAGCGACCTCCTTCTCAGTCACCCCCACGAGACACGGCCACCCTACGAGACGCGGGCCGCACTTGTCCCAACGGGCCGCGGGACGCCTCAGCCGTCCCTACGGATCTGGCGTGCGGCGTTCGCTCCCGGGCCCCCCGTGATCCCGCCGCCCGGGTGCGCACCGGATCCGGCCAGGTAGAGCCCGTCGAGGACGAACCGGTATCGGGCCTCCCCGTTCAGCGGGCGCCACGCGAAGAACTGGTCGAGGCCCGGCTCCGCGTGCTGGACGTGACCGCCCGTCAGCCCGAAGTCCGATTCGAAGTCCTCCGGCGTGATGACCTGCCGAGCCTCGACGAGCTCGCCGAGTCCGGGCGCGTACCGCTCCAACGTCTTGACCGTGACGTCCCCCAGCCGCTCGCGCTCCCGGGACCAAGCCCCGGCACGGAGGTGGCGCGGAGCCGACTGCACGATCGCACTCATGACATGGCGCCCCTCGGGCGCGAGCGACGGATCCACGAGCGACGGGATCGTCGCCTCGATCCACGGCTCGTCCGCGAGCTCACCGTACTTCCGCGCGTCCGACGCCTTCTCGACGTAGTCGATCGACGGTCCGATCACGATCCGCCCCTGGAGGCGCTCCGGATCATCGTGGAAGGCCGGGAGGCCGGAGAGGGCGAGGTTCACCTTGGCGGTGGCTCCGGGCTGTCGGATGTTGCTCGCGCGCCAGAGCATCGTCGGGCCGAGCTCCACCGGGTCGCAGAGCGCGAGCGTCCGCTTCGGATCCGCCGCGGACACGACGATGCCCGCGTCGATCTCGGTGCCGTCGGCGAGGGTGACCCCGACGACCCGGCGGCTCCCCGATCGGATCTCCGTCACCTCCGCGCCCGTGCGGATCTCCGCACCGGCCCCCGACGCTGCCGAGGCGAGCGCCGCTGCGAGCGCCTGCGTTCCCCCGCGCGCGAACACGGCGGTTCCCGCGGCCCCGCCGTCGGTGCCTGCGGAGTCGTTCAGGAACACCGCGGCCGTACCGGCCGACCAGGGCCCGCACGCCGTGTAGAGCACACCTCGCGTGGACAGCGGGCCGCGCACCGCCTCCTCCTCGAAAGCCTCCTGGACGAGGTCGGCGACGGCCATCGGCATCATGCGGATCGCCTCGCGGCCGTACCGTGCCCCGAGGCCCCGGAACGCCCACCCCACCTTGAGCCCGGAGATCGCGTCGGCGAGCGTCGGGGCGCTGATGTCGGGCGGGGTGGCGACGTTCACGTAGGCGAGGAACGATGCCACCGCTCGCATCTTCCGATCGAACTCCGGGTAGGCGTCCGCATCGCGCGGGTTCCGCTGTCGGAGCTCCTGCGCCGTCCGGGCGGCATCGCCCCAGAACGTCACTGAGGATCCGTCGGGCTGCGGCGCGAACATCCGCACGGGGGGGGTGATGAGCGAGAGCCCGTGGTCCTCCAGCCGCAGGTCCTCGATCACCGATCGACGGAGACGGCCGACCGTGTGCGCGAGCCCGGGGGCCGTGAAGCCCGGGGCGAACTCGCCGCCACGGAGGATGCCGCCCACCTCGGCAGCACGCTCCAGGACCGTGACTCGCCGCCCGTCCTTGGCGAGGAGAGCGGCGGCCACCAAGCCGTTGTGGCCGGCGCCGATCACGACGACGTCCGAGCGAGCTCCCACGCTCAGGCCGCCCTCCCTCGTCCCTGCCGTCCGCGGCCGCCGCGACCCCTCAGCACCTCGAGCGCGGCGATCCGGCCGGGGGCGCCCATGATCCCGCCGCCGGGATGCGTCGCCGACCCGCACATCCACAGATCGCGGATCGGGGTGCGGTATCGCGCCCACCCCGGCACCGGCCGGTTGAAGAACAGCTGCTCGAGCGACAACTCCCCCTGGAAGATGTTCCCTTCGGTCAGGCCCGTGATGTCCTCGATGTCCTTCGGGGTGATGAACTGCGACCCGACGATGTGCTGCCGGATCGTCGGGAACCGCTCCTCGAGCGTGTCGATCACGTTCTGCCCGAAGGACTCCCGAGCCGCGTCGTCCCAGATCGCGTCGCCGGCCAGCCGGTACGGCGCGTACTGCACGAAGCAGCTCACCACGTGGCCGCCGGGGGGAGCCATCGTGGGATCCACGAGGGTGGGGATGATCATGTCGATGTAGGGGCGCTGCGAGGGGCGTCCGTACTTGGCGTCGTCATAGGCCCGTTCCATGTAGTCGAGCGAGGGAGAGAATGAGATCGCACCGCGGAGCCACTCCCCCGTCCCCGGCTTGCAGGCCAGCTCCGGAAGGCCGTCGAGCGCCAGGTTCACCTTGCCGCTCGAGCCGCGGTACTTGTACCGCAGCACCTCCTCGCGGAACGCGGGGTCCAGCGTGCCGTCCTCGAGCAGCTTGATGAACGTCCAGCGGGAATCGAGCGAGGACAGGACGATCCCCGCCTCGATCTGCTCCCCCGACTCCAGCGTCACGCCGGTGGCCCGACCGCCCCGCACGTCGATCCGCGCGACGGGCGACTCCGTCCTGATCTCCGCCCCTGCGGCCAGCGCGGCGCTCCCGATCGCGTCGGAGATGCTCCCCGTACCACCGCGCGGCACGCCCCATGCGCGGAACGCGCCGTCGATCTCGCCCATGTAGTGATGCAGGAGCACGTACGCGGTCCCCGGCGACCGTGGTCCCTGGAACGTCCCGATGATGCCGGAGGCGCTCATCGTCGCCTTGAGCGGATCCGTCTCGAACCACTGGTCGAGGAAGTCGGCGGCCGACATCGTCATCAACTGGATGAACGTCGTCTGCAGGCGCTTCGGCAGGTCCCTGAACGTCTTCGCGAGCGGCGTGAGCGGGAGCCAGTCGCGGACCGCGATCTTCCCGGGGTCCGGCGGCACGATCGACAGGATCGGCTTGATGAACCTCGCCATCTCCGCCATCAGCGGGCCGTACTCCTCGTAGGCCTCGGCGTCGTTCAGCGACCAACGTCGGAGCTCCCGGACCGTGCGGCCGTGGTCGTTGACCCGCCAGAGCGAGTCCCCGTCGAGCGGCGTGATCGTCCCGTCGAGGGGGAGGATCTCGAGCCCGTGCTTGGGCAGCTCGAGCTCGCGGATGATCTCCGGGCGCAGGAGCGAGACGACGTAGGAGAAGACGCTGAACCGGTACCCGGGGACGATCTCCTCCGAGACGGCGGCACCGCCGAGGACATGGCGGCGCTCGAGGACCAGGACCTTCTTCCCGGCCTTCGCGAGGTACGCGGCGCTCACGAGGCCGTTGTGGCCTCCCCCGATCACGACGGCGTCGTAACGCTGCGGCATCAGCTTCCTCTTCCTGCTCTCCTTGGCGCGTCCTCGCGCTCTTCCTTGGCGCGTCCTGGACGCGAACGCCGGTCGTCGGAGAAGGCTATCCGAACGCCGTCGGCGCACGGCCGGCCGATGCTAGCCGTGAGCTTGGAAGGGAAGCGAGACCGCCTTGACCTGAAGTCATCCAGGCGGGCCGGTCCCGTGGATCGCCCTGGGCTAGCCTGTGCCCGGATGAGCGTCGGCACGGCCTTCTTCGAGCGCCAGCGGGAGCTGAACACGAAGCTGGCCTGGGGTGACTGGTCCGGCTATCACGCCGCCGCCGTGTTCGCCGACTTCGTGGACATCGAGTACAACGCGATCCGCGAGGCGGCTGCCGTGATCGACGTCTCGCCCCTCTACAAGTACGAGGTGAGCGGCCCCGACGCCGCGGCGCTCCTCGACCGGGTGATCACCCGGGACATGTCCCGCGTGGCGATCGACCAGGTCATCTACACCCCCTGGTGCGACGAGGAGGGGAAGGTCATCGACGACGGGACGATCACCCGGCTCGACGAGGCGCGCTTCCGCGTGACGGCCGCCGATCCCTCCTTCCGGTGGTTCGCCCTGAATGCCACCGGCCTCGACGTGCGGATCGACGACATCTCGGAGACGACCGCGGCCCTCGCCCTCCAGGGACGCCTCTCCCGCCATGTCCTCGAGCGAGCCACGGGGCAGGACTGGTTCGACCTCCGCTACTTCCGCCGCCGCCCGGGCTCGATCGACGGTGTCGAGATCGACGTCACGAGGACCGGGTACACGGGCGACCTCGGCTACGAGCTCTGGATCCCCCGGGAGGGCGCCCTCACCGTGTGGGACCGGCTCTTCGAGGTCGGGGGCGACTTCGGCCTGCGGCCGGCGGGGATCCAGGCCCTCGACATCTGCCGTCTCGAGGCCAGCCTGATCCTGATCGAGGCCGAGTACACGAGCGCCCGCCACGCGTTCGCGCCGGAGCTCAAGTATTCGCCGTTCGAGATCGGCCTCGGACGCCTCGTCGCGTTCGACAAGCAGGCGGAGTTCACGGGGAAGAGGGCGCTGGTCGCGGAACGCGAGGCGGGCGGTCCGGCGAGACGGCTCGTCGGATTGGACCTCGATTGGTCGGCGATCGAGTCGATGTACGCGAGACACGGCCTCGCACCGCAGATCTCGGCGCTCGTCCACCGCGCGCCCGTGCCGGTCTACAGGGAAGGCACCCACGTCGGCCGCGCGACCTCCGTGGGATGGGGCCCCACGATCAAGAAGATGGTCGGGTTCGGTTCCGTGGACAAGGATCTGACGAAGCTCGGCACACGGCTCTCCGTGGAGTGGACCGTGGAGGGCGAGCGCGGGAAGGTGGGGGCTACGGTCGTGCCCATGCCGTTCCTCGACCTCGATCGCAAGCGCTCCTAGCTCGGCCCGCTGCTCGGTGCGAGAAACTGGGTCCGTGACGAACCGCCGATCGCTCAGCCTGATCGCGCTCGTCCTGGTCGGCGGGCTCGTCGGTCTCGCCGTGGGGCTGGCGGGGAGCGCCCTCCTGGGGGCGATCACCGGCGTCATCTGCGTGGCGGTGGCGGTCCTTGCCACCCGTTCCGTCCAGGGGATGTCCGCCCCCACTGACCCCTCGCGGCGGCGGCTCCTCGCGATCGCCGGGCTGCTGGGCGCCGCCGCGGCGATGGGGGGCGCTGCGCTGGGCCGCACGGTCCGTCGCGTCACCCGCCCGGATCCCCGGCCGGTCCAGGAGGCGATGGCGCGAGACCTGGGCGCCGAGTACATGGAGCTCGTCGCACGCGCGTATCACCCCGATCGCAGCGGCGACATCCAGCTGCTCGCCGCCCCGTTCAACAGCGC
>JBOGVC010000218.1:0-6208 GCA_050695275.1 Actinomycetota bacterium
GAGGGCCACCGACGCGCCGATCGCGAGGCGCGGCCGCCGCCACGACGCCGCGCCGACGATCGCGACCGCGACGCCGAGCACGATGCCGATCCCGCTCAGGAGGACGAGCTTGTCCTGCTCGCCGAACGTCCGGATCGCGAAGGACTTGAGCCACTCGGGCGTTGCGTCGACCGCCGCGCCACCCACGGCGACGACGGGGGAGGACCCCGGGCCGAAGACCGCGGAGAGGAGCTCCGCCGCTCCGAGCGCCACCCCGGCGGCGAGCACGCCGATCGCCGCTCCCGCGCCACCCCGGATCTCGGGCGCGCCTGTCGCCTGCTCCGCTCCCACGTCCACCTGTGTCCCCATCCAGGCATGACGTTACTCCCGGAACCGAGCCGCCCTGTTCGACACGAACCTCCGCGAGATAGGCTCCTCCGGTCGTCCCCCCGAAGGGAGTAGTGGATGCCGCGACGCCTGCTCGCTCTGATCGGTTCGCTCGGTCTCGTGCTCCTCCTGTTCACGCCGGCGGCCACGGCAGCGCCGGTCACCGTGAAGGTGATGACCCTGAACATCTTCTACGGGGCCGACGAGTGGAACCTCGAGACGGGTCAGTGGTGCGTGGATCACGCCGGCTGCCCGGAGACGATGGGCCACGTCGTCTCGACGATCGAGGCGTCCGACGCCGACATCGTCGGCCTCCAGGAAGGCACGGCGAACGAGTGCGTGATCGCCGACCGCCTCGGTTGGCACTGCGAGCCGCGGCTCCAACTGATCTCGCGCTTCCCGCTCATCGATCCCCCCGGGGCCAACGGGGCGTACGCGCTCGCCGAGGTCACCACCGGCCGGTTCGTCGCGATCTCGAACGTCCATCTTCCATCCGATCCGTACGGTCCCTACTGGGTCCGCGACGGGGAGCCACGCGCGGCCGTGATCGACCTCGAGCGCACCACGCGCCTGCAGGCGATCCAGCGGGAGCTCCGTGTGCTCCCGGAGCTCGCCGACGCCGGCATGCCGGTGTTCCTCACCGGGGACTTCAACTCCCCGTCCCACCTGGATTGGACGCCGGCCGTCGATGCCGTGCGCGAGGAGGTCCGGTACCCGGTCGTCTGGCCCGTCTCGGCGGCGCTGGCCGACGCGGGCTTCCGTGATTCGTACCGCGAGGTCCACCCGAACCCCGTGGCGGTCCCCGGGTTCACCTGGACGCCGCCAGGGACGCTCGAGTCGGTGCCCGACGAGGTCCACGACCGCATCGACTGGGTGCTGGTGCAAGGTCCCGCCGACACGCTCGACACCCAGCTGGTCGGCGAGGCCGGGGGACCGGACGTCGACATCGAGCGAGACCCGTATCCCACCGACCACCGTGGCGTGGTGTCGACGTTCCGGGTGGAGGCCGCCGATCCCGCGCCGTTCGCCGCGGCGGGCGAGCGCAGGGTGTTCGTCGGCCGAGACCTCGAGGTGCGTGCCCACGGGCCGGGCTCGCGCGTGGTCCTGGTGCGCGCGGGCCTGGGCCCGGCAGCGGCACTGGTCTCGCGCTCTCTCGGGGGCGCGTCCGACGTCACCCTCACGTTCCCGACGGAGACCTTGTCGCCCGGCGCGCACGAGGCCCTGCTCCTGAACGCGAGCAACGCCGTGCTGTCCCGGAGCCCGTTCTGGGTCTACGCCGCGGGGACCCCGCCCAGCCTCCGCACGTCGAAGGAGGTCTACGAGGTCGGGGAGCCGATCCGCGTTCGGTGGAGGGCTGCGCCGGGCTATCGATTCGATTGGTTCGGGGTGTTCGCGCCCGGCCGGGGCCCGGCGCAGAACGCGGAAGACTGTGACGCGGGGACCTGCGGGAACGGCCACTACCTCCTGTATCACTACACCGAGTCGCTGATCCAGGGGTCCACGCTGATCGGCCCCGCGTCCTTCCCCGGCTATCGCACGTGGCCGCTGAAGGTGGGGACCTACGAGATCCGGCTCCTCATGGACGACGGCTACCGCCTCCTCGGGATCTCGAACTCCTTCAAGATCGTGCACGCCTCCGCGTAGCGGTCGTCCGCGTCGCGGCGTTCCCGACCGACGAGGCCGGGTGGCCGCCGCACGGGTGGTCTTCGGGTTACGGTGGCGGCGAGATGTCTCCCATCGTGATCATCGTGCTCGTCGTGGTCGCGTTGCTGGCGGTCGCGTACTTCGCCGGCCTCCGTCCCGCTCCCCCCAGCGGTCGCCGGCCGACGCCGGTGATCCTGCGGCGCCGATCCCGATGGCGGAAGGTCCTTCCGGTCCTGCCGCTGCTCGCGGCCGTCGGCTGCCTGGTCTACGCGTTCAGCGGATTCCGGCTCGACGTCCAGGAGGCATCTCCGGTGATCGTGCTGGTACTGGACGTCTCCGATTCGATGAACGCGACCGATGTGGCCCCGGATCGGCTCACCGCCGCCGAGACGGCCGCGAGGGCGTTCCTCGAGGAGCTCCCCCCCGAGTTCCGCGTCGGACTGGCGACCTTCGCGGGCGAAGCGCTGCTCGTCGTGAGCCCCACGCAGGTGCACGACGACGTGGGGAACGCGCTGGCGGGCCTCACCACCTCGAAGGGGACCGTGATCGGCGACGGGCTCTCGGTGGCCCTCGACGCGATCGACGAGCTCCGGTCCGCGGCTCCGGAGCTGCCCGCCGCCGCGTTGCTCCTGTCCGACGGCCGTGACACCGGGAGCCGGGTCTCGCCGGTGCAGGCCGCGGCACGAGCCGCTTCCCTCGAGGTCCCCGTGTTCACGGTCGTGGTCGGCCAGGTGTCCGAGGAGGGTCCCGGCGTCGACCTGGGGGTGCTCGAGTCGATCGCGAACACGAGCGGCGGCGACACGTTCACGGCGGAGACGAGCGACGAGCTCACCTCGATCTACACGAACCTCGGGTCCGAGCTGTCCGTGCAGCTCGAGGTCGAGCCATCCACCACCCCGTTCGTGATCGCTGCGATCGCGCTCACCGTCCTGGCGGGCCTCATGCTCGTCTACATGCCGCGCTGAGCGCCGCACACGGTGTGCGGTGATCCATCCGGGCCGGCAGGGGTAGGAACCTCCCCGCTCGGGTATCTCCTTTGACGTGCATGAGCTGACCCTGGAACGGACGGTCGATGTGGACGCGGAGGCGCTCCCGTCCGCCCGGGGACCGCTCAGCGCCCGGATGCTCGATCTGCTCACCGACCGGAGCGCCGGGCAGCGCCCGGCGCGGGTCCCGGACGACCCGTTGGGGGACGACGACCTCCATCTGGCGCTCGGCCTCGCCTACGAGCTCTCCTATCGCGGCCTGCCCGGGGTGGGGGAGGACCTCGAATGGGATCCGGCTGTCCTCGGCGCGCGTCGCGACCTCGAGGAGGCGTTCGAGGCGGGTCTGCGCGCCGCGATCGGGAGGGAGCCCGTAGATCCACACGACGTCCCCGACCGACTCCGGGCGATCGCCGCGCCCCCGGGTGCCGACTCGCTGTCGGCGTTCATCGAGCGGGAGGCGACCCTCGATCAGGCCCGCGAGTTCCTGATGCATCGGTCGGCCTACCAGCTCAAGGAGGCGGACCCGCACTCCTGGGTGATCCCGCGCCTGGACGGAGCCGCGAAGACGGCCGTCATGGAGATCCAGTACGACGAGTACGGCAGCGGCGACCCCGCGTGGATGCATTCCGAGCTCTTCCGCACCACGGTGGTCGCGGCGGGCCTCGACGGTTCGTACGGGGCCTACCTCGACCGGCTCCCCGGGCCGACCCTCGCGACCGTGAACCTGATCACCCTCTTCGGGGTGCACCGCCGATGGCGAGGAGCCCTCGTCGGGCACCTCGCCGCGTTCGAGATGACCTCGAGCGTGCCCAACCGCGCCTACGCGCAGGGGTTCCGACGGCTCGGGTTCGATGATGTCGCGGTGCGGTTCTTCGACGAGCACGTCGAGGCCGACTCCGTCCACGAGGTCCTCGCGAGCGACCTGGCGGCCGGCCTCGCGGCGCAGGAGCCCGGGCTCGCGAGCGACATCGTCTTCGGAGCGAAGGCGATGGCGCTGCTCGAGGATCGCTTCGCTGACGGTCTGCTCCGAGCGTGGCGGGCGGGCGACTCGCTTCTCCTTCCGGCCGGCGTGCGGTGAGCGAGGGTCTCTCCTACGTCCTTCCGTACCGTTGGCGTCCCGGGGATCGAGACGAGGAGGAGCTCGACCGCCATCTTCGGTGGCTGTCTCCGAGGGTCCAGCTGATCGTCGTCGACGGCTCGGATCCCGAGCGTCTCCGTGCGCACCGGGATCGATGGGCTTCGATCGCGACCCACATCGCTCCCGATGCCGACATCACCTGCCGGAACGGGAAGGTCCGAGGCGTCCTCACGGGGCTCCGTCGAGCCACGCACGAGCACGTGATCATCGCCGACGACGACGTGCGCTACGACGACGAGGGGCTCCTGCAGATGCAGGAGCTCTTGCGGAACGCCGACCTCGTCCGCCCACAGAACGTCTTCGACCCGCTCCCGTGGCACGCTCGCTGGGATACGGCGCGGATGCTGCTCAACCGGGCGCTCGGGAACGATCACCCCGGCACCCTCGGCGTGCGGCGTTCCTTCCTCGCGTCCATCGGCGGCTACGACGGTGACGTCCTGTTCGAGAATCTCGAGCTGGTCCGGACGGTGCGCGCGGCGGGAGGACGTGTCGTCGACGCGCCCGAGATGTACGTGCGCAGACTGCCCCCCACCCGTGCCCGATTCCTGGAGCAGCGCCCCCGTCAGGCCTATGACGACCTGGCGCAGCCCGCACGCCTCGCCTTCTTCCTGGTGCTGGGGCCGGCGCTGGGAGCGGTGGCGCGGTTCCGTCCTCGGGGTCTCCTCGCGGCGGCCGGCGCATCGGTCCTGGTGGCGCAGGTCGGCCGGGTCCGGCACGGAGGCAGCAGGGCCTTCGACCGAGTCTCCCCGTTCCTCGCTCCCGTCTGGATGGTGGAGCGGGCCTGCCTGGTCTGGTTGGCGGTCTACCGGAGGTTCTCGCGGGGAGGCTGCACGTATGCGGGCGGCGTCATCCGGCGAGCGGCGACTCCCCCTCGGGTCCTCCGGCGGAGGCTGCGGGCACGGATCGCGGGCTGAACGGCACGATCTTGTGGGTGCCGTCGCAGAACGGCTGTGTGGCCGAGCGGCCGCACCGACAGATCGCGTTCACGCGGCGCCGGACCGGCACCTCGATCCCCCGCTCGTCGACCAGGCGGATCGGCCCTCGCACGAGCAACGGACCGTCCGTCGTGACGCGGACGACACCGATCTCGTCTCTGCGGCTCACGAGCTGCGCGCACGAGCGGTCGCCCGTCCGCCCTTCCTCCCCGCCGCCTTCTTCTGAGCGGTCGTCCCGCCCTGGCTCGTCGTCCGACGACGCGTCCCCGAGCCTGACTTCTTCCCGCCGCGAGACGACGCTCCGGGGGAGTTCGCGATCCGCGCGGCCCGCTCCTTCGACATGCCCTTCTCCTTCAGGGCTTCGTACTGATCCTCGTTCTTCACGCTGGGTCTCTTGTTCGGCATGACACGCACCTCCTCGATGGTTCTCCTCAGGGAGACGCTTTCCCCGAACCCGCTCCCACTACGCACCCACCGACCCGGCCGTTCGGCTGAAGGGCGGCCCGTCCCCGGGGATGACCGTTCGGCCGATTGACGGGGGAGCCCTCTCCCATCACGCTCAGCCTGTTCCCGGGAAGGGGGGTTCCCTGAAAACGCGACGCGTCGTGATCGGTCTCACCTTGGTGTCGCTGCTGGCCGTGCCCATCACGCCCGCAGGAGCCGCTCCACGCGCGCAGGATCCCGACGGCGGCGCCCGCCTCACCGACTCGGACGGCGACCGTCTGGATGACACGCTCGAGCGGCGCATCCGCAGGTCCGAACGGACGACCCGCCATGCCGTCGTCGTGGCGACGGATGGGTCGCTCACCCTCGCCGGCGCCCATCGGGTCGCAGGTTCGTTCTCCGTCGGTCGCAGGTTGGAGATCGTGGGGGGCTTCTCCGCCAGCCTCACCGCAGGACAGATCCGCCGGCTGGCGTCCACGCCCGGCGTCCTCCGGATCGACCACGACGCGGTCATCCGGGCGACGATGGACGCCGCGAGAGCGGACTACGGCGTCGAGGCGGCCCGCGCGGATCTCGGACTGACCGGTGCCGGCACCACGGTCTGCATCCTCGACACGGGCGCCGACCCGAACCACGAGCAGCTCGACTCGAAGAGCATCGTCTGGCGGGACTTCGTGGGGACCGCCGCCACCCCG